>SVRM01000033.1 GCA_015064785.1 Oscillospiraceae bacterium | reverse complement strand
GATTTTTACAAAAAGTCAAGAAGTGATACAAGATTTATTTCAAAATAAAAAGCTGGGATTGATCGTAGAACTGCCCAAGTAGCAGTAACATTGACATAAGGTAAAAATCATGTTATAATAATTGCATAAGATATCATGGTGAATTTATCTGTATTAGGAGAAATGGTCATGTCTTCGCTTCCATTGTTGATTCATACCAAATACTTGGCATTTGAGTGGGGAAAAAGCACTGTCGATTATTTTCGGAAATATGCCGCAAAACACGGTCTTGATTTATTTGTATTTCATGAGCCTGAGGAAATCGATATTGTACAGTGTCAGGGATATGTAATTGTGAGCGGTGTTGATTTGTTATGGTTAAAGCATGTTGTCACCGAACTTGAACCATTAAAATTGCAGATTGTACTTCTCAACGGAGAATTGTGGAATTACAGAGAGAATATCAGTCATATTATTTTCGATCAGAAATCGCTGCTGCGTAACAGTCTGGAGGTTTTGCATCGGCACAACCGCACGAATACCGCTTTTTTTGGTGCACTGAAGCATGATACCTCCGATGCGGTCAAAGAAAATTATTTTGCCGACTGTTTCCAATGGGATGATATCTACAGTATAACGGATTCTATCGAGGATTGCTTTGCGCAGTTTTGGCGAAAAGCTGCACAGTACGACAGTGTGATTTGTGCCAATGACGGAATTGCTGTATATTTTATGCAGCGTTGTTTTGCCAACGGTCTTTCGATACCGGAGGATCTGTATTTGATCGGCAACGGAAATCTCTGGCTTAGTTCCCATGTGACACCAACGATTTCCACAGCCGCGTATGATCGGAAAAGTATGACAGAAGTGACTGCGCAGATCTGTGGTTTGACGACTGCCAATACCAGTATCAGTTCTATTGATGTTTTTATGAAAGCGACAGTCATAGAGCGTGCTTCAACAGGAGCATTTACAGATTCAGTTATGATGAATAATGAATACTTGTACCCGTACAATCCTGCTGAACATGGGATTCTGTCTCTTGATATTCCACCGGAAATCCATCATATACAAACATTGAGTCAGATTTTTTCTTCCTGTTCATCACAACAGCTGGAAATTTACCGTCAGCTTGTGAATGGTGAATCCTATCAAACGATTTCCGATGCTGTCTATATCACGGTTGACGCAGTGAAATATCACGTGAAAAAAATATATAAGCTGCTCGATATTCACAGCCGCAAGGAGTTATGTACGCTGTTGGATCATTACCGAATTGTTTTGTAGGGTAGTTTTTCGTCGTCATTTTGGCTGAAATTTTACCTTGTGACAATATTCCTTCTATGATATAATATAAAAAAGCAATATTATAGGAGGCTATTTGCATGAAACACAATTGGTTATTATTCCTTTTAGCGGCGGCGATTCTTTCCGGCTGCGGCGATGAGACGGGTAAGCCGACAACGGATGATACGGCTTCATCATCGACTGCTGTGTCAGAAATTGTGACGGAACCCAGTGATGTAGACTCACATGCGGTACCGGAGAGTGACTATGCGGGTGAATCCTTTGATATTCTCTATGCCAGCGGCGGTTTGTATATTGCTCATGAACGCTTCTTCTTTGCAGAAGAAGCAACGGGTGAGGTATTGAACGATGCCATCTACGAGAGAAATTTGGCAGTTGAGGAAGCATTGAACATCGATATCAACGGTGTAACCTTTGGTTATATCGATACGATCTATCCGAAAATCCGACAGGATGTCCAAGCGGGGGACAATGCATTTGATTTAGCACTGACACATACCTATGCTGGTATCACTTCCATGATATCTGAGCGCCTTGTATATGACTGGAACGATGTGCCGTATGTTGATCTAACCAAGAATTACTGGAACCAGAATATGAACCAGACGCTGACAGTCAACGGTGTACTTCCGGTTGCAAGCAGTGATTATATGCCGGCAGATACTTATATGATTCTGTATAATAAGAAGCTGCATAAGGATTATCAGTTGGAAGACTACAATGCGCTTGTTCGTGACGGAAAATGGACACTGGAACGGTTTACGGGAGAAGTCAATAAGATTTCGTCTGATCTCAACGGTGACGGCGTTTATGATGTAAACGATCAGTACGGACTGGCTGCAATGCTGGATGCCAATTTCCAGGGTTTTCTGAATGCATGTGATCTCTATGCGGTTGGATTGACGGATGAAGGTTTGACGATTACGCAGCCTGATGACCGATTTGTTCATATGATTGAGGTGCTGAACGGTTTGCTGTATTACAATCAGTCTGTTTATTATTGGAAAATGGCGGATCACGGTACAGAAAAAGCCCTTGATTTCAGCAGTGACCGTGCATTGTTTACGATCGTTGATATCAATTCGATCGAAACCTTCCGCAATATGGAAACAGATTTTGGTATCCTTCCGCTTCCCAAATACGATGAGGCGCAGGAAAATTATCGCTCATTGAGCATGAGCGGATTTATCACAGTTCCGCAGTCAACGGCAGATGTTGAGTTGAGCGGCAAGGCGGCAGAACTGCTGTCTCACTACAGTGCAGAGATTTTCACGCCTGCATATTATGATCTGCTTCTTGATTCCAAAGTTGCCCGCGATGAGGAATCTTCGGAAATGCTGGATATCATCTTTGACAGTATTGTTTTTGACTACGGTATGGTATATGGCGGCTACAATGAAATATCCTACAGTCTGATGCAGATTCTGATGAAAAAGGATACTGCCATTGCTTCCTATTTTGAAAAGAACACGAAACGGGTTCAGAAAAATATTTATGACAAAGTTTATAAGGCATTTGTTGAATTCGGCGAGGAGGACTGATATGCGCAGATCAGACTGTTTCTTTGGACTTCATTTTGATTTTCATGCAACACCGTATACAGACGGCATCGGTACCCGTACACTTCCCGAGAAAATCGGTGAATATTTCGATACGGTAAAGCCTGATTTTGTACAGGTAGATACAAAAGGTCATCCCGGTTATGCCAGTTTCCGCTCGGAATATGGCAATGTCGCTCCCGGACTTGAAGTAGACCACATGAAGATTTTGCGTGCAGAAACACAAAAACGCGGAATTCTTTTATTCGGTCATTATTCCGGTCTGGAGGATGACTGTGTCTGTCAGGCACATCCTGATTGGGCAATTCAAAATGCGGATGGAACATCCAATACTGCCATTACCGATACCGAAGGTCCTTACACGGAACAGGTAATGATTCCGCAGCTGTTGGAACTGGCAGGAAAATACGGTTTGAACGGTGCATGGGTAGATGGTGAAAACTGGGCGGCACTTCCGAACTATAAGCCGGAGTTTTTGGCGGAGTTTTATGAAAAAACCGGGTATACCGAGGTCGTTGGTGATAATTCTTCTGCTGCACATCTTGCCTTTTATCAGTTTTGCCGCGAAAAATTCGTGGCATATATTGAAAAGTATGTGAAAGCGATTCATGATGTTTATCCGGATTTTGAGATTACCAGCAATTATGCATGCAGTGATCTGATGCCGGAAAAAACACTTGACTGTCTTGATTATTATTCGGCTGATGTAACCTATCAGCTGACGGAGCGTCTGACAGTTCGCTGCTTTGCCGGTCTTGGTAAAACATGGGATGTTATGAGCTGGGCTTCTGCCGGTTGTTGGAGAAGTCCCGGCGGAGGATTTACACCAGTCAGCCTCAAGCATATCACACGTCTTTACAGAGAAGCGGCAATGGCAATTGCACAGGGTGGTGCATATCAGATTGTCAACGGTATGACACAGCAGGGTGAAATACGTATGACAGAAATGTCCCTTATGGGAGAACTTGCGGCATTTGTCCGTGCGCGTCAGCCGTTCTGTCAACATGCACATCCGACAAAAAATGCTGCTGTCTGGTATTCCAATGAAGATCGGATCCGTCGATTTGATGCGCTTTATCCTGTTGCACAGGGACCGGCCGCCGGTATGTGTGATATCGTTTTGGACGGTGGAAGACCGGTTGATGTCATTTACGATTCTGTGATTCTGTCGGATGCACTTGACAGTTAATGTGATGGCACTTGCGGTTATGGATAATACCGCGGGAAAATTATCATCTTCCATCAAATCACAGTCAAAATCATGGGAAAAGGCGCTTGAAAAGCTGCTGGAGAGCTACAACGCAGATTCTTAAAGAGAACAGGAGAATCACTATGATTATCAAAATCGCAGCGGTGAACGCATCGGCGCAAGACAAGGAACAAGCCGACGTTGTTTGCAGCGGAGAGCATGATGAACAGATCATCAACGAACAGATCGAACGACTGACAACAGGTGGAACCATTCAGTTTTTTGACGGGGATTATTATCTCGATTCCTTTGCCAGTGAGGGAAATACGGCAATCTTCTTTGGCTATAATGACGGTCGGGCCCGCGTGATCAATATTGTCGGCTGTACTGAAAACAAGGCTTACAATACCCACTACGGTACCTGTTTTCATGTAACCAAAACAGCGATTGATTCCTGCTGTCAGGAGGATACCTATCGGGTATTTTCCGGTACAAGACGCCGACCGGATGCGCCCGGAGATTTTTTCACAATGACATATGTGAATAATGTTAATTTCGAGAATTTCTATCTGTATTTATATGATGCTTCAAAGCCTGTGATCGGGATTGACTGCAGCCGTTTCGGAGCGTCGGAAATCCATCAGGTGGGTGTCTTTACCGAACGATTTTTTGAGGACCGCTTTTTGCATGAAAAACCGGCAACACCATGTGTGGGCTGTATCGGTATCCGCACCTGCAACAGTTCAAGTGATGAGATGGCTCGCATGGGAATTGATACAACCGATATCGGCGGCCTGTATATCGGATATGACTTTATCGGTGCAGATCATATGATTTTACGAAATTGTTTTGCAGCCCGGTGCTGCTACGGTTTTTCGTTTGATGTGAGTCACAAAACCATTACCTTGCTGAACTGTGCCGATGAGGGCAATACGCATCTTCCGCTTTTTAAGGGGCACGGACAGATTACGATGATTGATTTCAACATCGAGCGGTTTAATGCGGCATATATCCCGGATGATCCGATGGGGCAGTCAACGCCGTATGCACAGGAGACAGACCCTGGATCATGGCATGGCTTCATTTCGTATACATTGCAGGGAAATACTTTTGGCGTGACGCATTTCTGGGAAAATGGTCACGGAAGAAATTTCACGACGGTAAACCTTTATCATGATCGCACATCGCGTCCGAAATATCCGGAGTATCTGGAAAACTATTTTGACACGGAAACAAACAAGCTGATCACATGGAACGGACAGCATTGGGTAGATGCGATGGGAAATCTTGTTTGACGGTACAGAAAGAACAGGAGGATTGCAATGAAAGTCTACAAAGTAACAGACCAAGAATTTGCCCGGTACGGACAGGTGATGACCGGGTATGATCTTAAAGCGTTTTTAGATTCTTTATCCGGCCTTGAAATACCGGATGAAGGAATCGTGTATGAACCTTCCGTAGAAGCACTGGAAAAACACGATGTTTATTCTGAGATGCGTGACAGAGGCTTTGGCGGTATGCCGATCCAGATCGGCTATGTCGGCGGAAACAATAAAACACTGAACTGTCTGGAATATCACAAATCCAGTGAGTTCAATATTGCACTTGATGATGTCATTCTTGTTTTGGGTATTCAAGCGGAAATCAAAGATGGAACCTATGACACATCCCAATGCAAGGCATTTTGGGTTCCGGCAGGCTGCGGAGTGGAATTGTTTGCAACAACGCTGCATTATGCCCCTATGAATATCAAAGAGAATGGCTTCCGTGTGGCATGTGTGCTTCCTCGGGGAACGAATTATCAGAAGCCCTCTATGACAGCGGTCAATGATGAAGCAAAAATGTGTGCCGGATCCAATAAATGGCTTATGGCACATAAGGATTCTGGCGAGGCAAGCGAAGGTAAATATATCGGTCTCATTGGTGATAATATCACTTTTGATATGTTAGAAATCTAAAGAAAGAGAGAACAAACATGGAAAAGAAAGTTTATATCGGAAATGACACGGCAGGTTATTATCTGAAGTCGAAGTGCATTGAGTATCTGGAAGGCAAAGGCATTCCGTATGTTGATTGCGGTTCCGAGGATGATCCTGACATCGAAGCAACGCGTTATCCGTTCTTTGCGGCAAAGGTGGCAAAAGCAGTTGCAAGCGGTGAAGCTAGATGCGGACTTCTGATTTGCGGTACCGGCATCGGTATCAGCATGGCAGCGAACAAATTCAAAGGTGTTCGCGCGGCACTTGTAAACAGCACCTATCTGGCAAGAATGACACGCCGGCACAACGATGCCAATATTCTCTGTCTTGGCGGCAGAACCATCGGCGAATGGGAAGCAATCGATATTTTGGAAACATTCCTGAATACTGAATATGACGGTATGTTCCATGACGGGTCACTGAATTTGATCAGAGAAGCGGAAGAATACATGATGAACGACAATGTCTGGCAGGAAGAACCGAGAAAGATCTCTACCGGTCCGCTTGCCGATGCGGAAATTTTTGACCGTTCCAAAGGCTGATTTACTTATCAATAGAAAAGCATGACCGATTTCTGTGATCGATCATGCTTTTTTCATGCTGTAATGTTGTTCCGATTCCTGCACATTGAATTAAATTATTTACACCATTTTTACACCATTTTTACACCATTTTCGTATAGAGTTATATAGGGATGTATGGTGTTATTCTATCTCGTTCTTTTGAAAGAAACGCGAGATATCAAGCTATATTGAATTATACGGAGATGTATCAGCATCGAGAAAAGGGAATCTGTCTCTCGATACCAAGTGTACTTGTGTACGGAATCGGTACGCTTGGTACACATGGTACACGTACTTTTCATTCCTTGTATTTTTTTATTTGCCAAATCCCGGCAGCAGAACGGATATGCCTGTGAAGCCTCTCACAATGCGGCCGTCGCTGAGCGGGATCTTGTTTGTGTACTGTAAGCCGTATTGCGATGCAAGCTGTTTTATCGCCGCACAGAAACTTTTTTGAGAGAAGGACGGGGTAGTTTAGCATTTTTGTGTGATGATTTCTACCGCTTTTGTGCGGTGTTGCCTTAGAAAAAATTTGTTATGTTTGTGCAGCAGTACTTGTGTTTTTGGGAAATATATGGTATAATAACAGCAATAATATGGGGTTATCTGCTCTTTTGTGAAATTGTCCACCGGCTGAAGACCGGATGCCTCATAGAGACAAGACCAGACCGTATCAGCGAATATGCCCGATCCGCTGATGCTGTGTACATGGCAGGAACCGATAAGGAGGAATGGCATATCAAAAAAACAAAAAATCTGCTGCGCCATATGACGGTGTGGGTCGTGACAGCGGCGATGCTTCTGACATCACTGCCGCTGCTGACGGTACCGGTAGAAGCGGTTCAATACGAAATACCGCCCAGGAAAACAACCTATACTGTGAAAACCACCGTTGCAAACGAAAGGAATGCGAAAACTGACAACGATGTCTACTGTATCGTCAAGGATGCAAGAGGACATGAACATTCCATTTTGCTTGACAAGAAGGGCGACGACTTCCAGAAGGGTGAAACGGATGAGTACACCTTTACGCTGGATCTGTACCCGTGGGAAATCCATGCGGTCGGTTTTCAGCACAAAAGCGGTGCCGATGCCGTAAAGCTCCATAAGTTTTCATTCTGGACAACGATCGAAGGTAAACAGCACTGGTTTGTCCGGGACAAGGAAATTAACACATGGTTCCACAAATACAAGAAGACGTATAGTATATTGGCTGATACGGATCGAGAACTGACCCTGCACGGCTTTGACGAAGTATTCGGTGATTGGGAATACTTCAATCCCGAGGTGGAATCCGCCGATGACATCGTTCTTGCATGGGACGGTACCGCATGGGACCAGTACTACTATAGCTACAATTTCTTCAAGACCGATCCGGGCGCTGTCGGTATTGAATTTTCCTCGTCCGGCAAGAGCTATAACGGAAGATCGAGCTTCGGTACGGCGGTTCTGACCGGAAATGATAACAAGTATGCCAAGATCGACAATATCAACGGTCTGAACAATCAGATTACGCTGAAGACCGGCGCGATCTTGAAGTATATGCGGGAAAATCAGATCTATAAATTCACGCTGACGTCCAAGCTCGATTATCTGTATGATTACGATGCATACGGCGCACACAGCAATATTTTTATCATCATCAGAAAAGGCTTTGATCTGGGCAAGCCATCGGCGATCACAAAGGCATATACACCGTTCATAGATCAGAATTTTTACAATTCCAATGCGGCGTACAGCACCTTTGAGGTCAAAATTCCGGTTCTGAGCTTTGATAATTATGACGCATCCCGGATTGCTTCGTCTCTTGCGGCGAATATCAAAAACGGTACGGTTCCGGCAAGAGTGTATTACGGTGCAACCGGTACAAGCGATTATGTTGTGCCGACAGATGCATACAGCCGGGGCTGTGATGTGTATCTGAAGTGCAAAACGCCGAGCGGCTACAATAATCCGGACGGCAAGGGCATTACGGTACAGCTTGACGATGCACAGGCAACCTATAACTATTCGACCTATTGGCTCGATCATCAGAAGAGCGCTTCCGATACTTCCAGATCGAATGACTATTCGGAATATATTTCTACACATAAGGTGGATACCGCAGGTGTTGCACTTACTGTGCTGAACAGTGACGGCAGTGCGCTCGATTCCGCATTTGATTCTTATGCGAAGACGCACACCTTCCGGCTGCAGAGCAGTGAAAACAGAATCTTCCTTGAAAACAGCAACGGTACAAGATCGGAAGGTTATTTCTCGTACCAGCTGCTGTCGGCAGACGGAAAGACGGTCAAGGCGCTGAAGAATTACAAGACAGCACCGACCACCAAGGTGCCGTATACCACCAATGCGGTTTATACGGTAGAGCCGAAGGAAACGCTGGAGGGTGATTATCAGCTGCGCATCACCACGCGCGACATTGCGAATAACCCGACAACGCTTACTTATCCCATCAAGATCGATACAATTGCACCGCGTGCGAAGTACAGCCTCAAGCAGCTGACGCCGATCGATGGCTCCAGACGCAATGAGTATACCTTTACCATTGAGGATGCAACCGGTACAGGTAAGCTCTATTACTGTATCGTTCCAGATGGTGAGACAATGTCCGTTCCCGGCAATGACATCCCCGAGCATACCGGCGCGGTGGAATCCCAGTATAACCGGTGGAGCTTTATCAACCAGAGCGGGGACGCCAAGACTGCTGTCGTTTCTGTTCCGAAGGGACAGTATTTTGAAGGTACGCTGTATTGGTATACCGTGGATGCTGCCGGCAACGATTCCCGTGATGAAAAAATCAAGGGCACCGATGCTGCCGGATATTTCTACACGGATATCTTCATCAACAACATTGATGCGGAATGTAAACTGGTCGTGGAGAACAGCACACCCGGCAGACCGTACTACATGATCTCCTTTGATACGAACGTCAACAACCGCGTCGAATATCAGTGGCGCAGTGCGACTGTCACCACAAAGAAGACGGTATACAGCGCAAACTACAATCCCGGTGCTTCCATGCAGACGCTTGCCAACGGCGGCAGCATTGTGTTGAACGGTGAATACACACTGGAATACACCGTGATCACGCCGGACGGCAGCTCCAAGTCTTATACCGAGAAATTCCTGTTTGATAATAACGCACCGGTGGTAAAGATGTCTTACGACGGCGATGCCGTTGCTGCCTCCAAGGCAATGACAATCGAGGTCAGCGATATTACAAACATTACGAAGCTTACCTATCAGCTTCACAAAGCAGACGGTGCAGCGGTCGGTGAACCTGTCGCGCTGAACTGCGGACTTCCCGTTGTGACGGCTGATCTGATGCTGGAGCCGGAAGTACCCGGTATGTATTATGTAACGGTGACCGCGGTCGATGTCAACGGACAAACCTCGATGCAGACAAGTGAGGTCTTCGGCATCCGCAACGGTCAGCCTGTTCAGATTCTCGGAGAGACGGTGGATTTCCATATTGATGCATATGGTTCGATCATGTACAAAGACAGCAATAACTCTCCGATATGGATCGGTACCGAATATAACGGCATCCCGCTGACCAATCAGAGAACACTGACATTCCAGTGGAACGTGGTTGAGCCGATGGAGAATGTGCATCTGACCAATGCCAACCATGAGATGCTCTTAAAGGAGAACTATGCGCTGTTTTACCGTTTCTCCGCAGACGGTATCAACTACAGTGCATGGGAGTGCCATCCGCGTACACTGAAATACGATCACAAGCTGGAAGCTACCATTGAGGTTACAAACCCCATCGTTCTGCGAGAGGGTGAAAACCGCATCTGGATACAGGCAGCATTTGCACTGAACGGAACGGATCCTGCAACAATCCGTCCCGAAATGATTGCGACCAACAACGATCGCGTTGTCATTCTTGATGTCACAGCCCCGGAATATACATTTGAAATTGACAGTATGGAGCCGACAGCAGATTCTGTTTTCGGAACCGTTGTCTTCTCGGATGCGTATTCGTCTTTGGATGACCTGAAGTGGGGTGCTTACAATGACGATGCAACCAGTTATGCCGGAGCAATTGTGGGCACAGACATCACGGCATATTCTGTAAATACCCCCGAGCAGACAGAGGGTGAATCCACAGAAACCGATGGTTCCGCAGAGGTTGTCGCACCCGCTGTTCCGACCGAAAAAACACTTCGCCTCGAAATATTCAGCAACGGCACACATTCCGTTGTGTTGACTGACAAGGCAGGGAACAGTGTGAGTGTTCCGGTTGCTGTTGAATGTATTGACAAGGTGGCACCGGATGTTTATGTCGAAAGTGCGAACCCGATTACTGCCGGCGAACGTCAGGACTACATGATCAATTTCTGGGTTGATAAAGCAGACGACACCACAACGGAGTTTGCACTGATCAGACCGCTGAAAGAACTGACCGACAGCGATTTTGGTACAATCTCTCCGTCCACAACGCCGAATCCCGAACATCCCGGATGGGACTATACCGTGAATCTGCAAAGTAAGGATATTGTGTGGGGTACACTTCCCGGCGATGCTCCTGCGGGCAAGCACGGTACGATTCTCGATTACAACAGTATGAAGGTCTCTCCGATCGTGACCGATGTTGAGTATCCGAATGGGGAATCCCGTACAAATTATGAAATTCTGGTTTATGCCGATGAATATAACGGCGGCGAAAATGAGTATAGGGAAGAGCCGTATATCCTGGCAGTGAAAACCAGTGATATGCTCGGCAATGAAACCATACAGTCTGTCGGCAACTATATGCTTTTGCGAAATGCAACAGCGCAGGTAAGCTCTGCTGAAAGCCTTTCGGAATACGCTTATCAGGTCGCTGGTATCCATCTGAAAATGTCGGTGCCTGTGTACGTATTGCCCTATGATAAGATTCCGGCATCGATGCTTGGGCTTGCCGATGGCAGATTGGATCAATCCGGCGATGCAACAGTAGCTGATTTTGCAGAAAATATCAATGATGCTGCAGTCAGTTATACGGCAGAGCCAGTTGTCATGGTCACAGCACAGACCGGTGTAAACGGCGAGATTGTCACACCGAGTACATGGCCGATCTTCTATGCAGATGAGGCAGGACGTGTCTATAAGAAGACATTGACGATTGCCGATCCTGCTGTGACAGATCGAAATACTACCGGTACGAATCCGACTGTCTATCTGAAGTTTGTCGACACGGCACCGGTGGAGGTTGCGCTTTATCGGGGTGATTATGTCGATTTCTGGGAGACAAATTATCCTGAAACTATGACAGAATTACGGCAGCTGACGAATGTGACATCAGAGGGCATTCAGGCTTATTCGGATGCGTACACATATTATGTTGTGCTCAGTGTTACAGAAAGCAATGCGGAATTTACGTCTGCGACGTCCAGCAACAGCGGTGTTTCCGTCAATTGGTATGATGAGATTGTTTATGACGATGATTTCACGGAAGTGCTTATTGGTGACGAAGAGGATAAAACAACAAAAGTATTTGTTCTGAACAATACCCTGAATCCGACCAAGAGCATTTCCTACAATGTCAAGATCACGGAAACGATTGCCGGAGAAGAAGGGGCTGAACCCACTGTAGCCGAAACAGTCATCGGTTCTGCATATCAGCTGACGCTCCGTGATACTACGCTGCCTGATGTGATGGTACAGTATTCAACCAAGGGCTTTACCAATCAGCCTGTAACTGCGACGATTATCGCGTCGGATGCGGAATTTATGACGGATACAGACGGCGAAAATGATGCGATTGATGGTACAGAGGAATTGGTAAGCAGCAATGGTATTAAGGAAATTGCAATTACAGATTTCTTACCGCAGGAGTATTTTATATCATACGGTATGTATGCCCCGCCAACATTGGCTGCTATTAAGAATTATGATTATGATATACAATATTCGGATGTATCGGAAATTTCTCTTGCTTTCTCTGAAAACGGTGTTTACGGTGTCCGTGTCACAAATGAAGTCGGATTGGTTTCTTATGCAGTGCTCGAAGTTACCAATATTTATAACGGCGAAATTCTGCTTGATACTTACGAGTATGACGAAGAAGCCGGGGAGTATGTTGGTGTCGAGGGCGATTATCGAATCCGTTATTACGACGCGGACAGTTATACCTATCATGAAGAAGTCGATGAATGGTTTTATGATACGGAAATCGACATAGATTCCAATGTAAATTATTACAAGGAAGTTATTGCAGAAATTGAGTTGACCTTTTCCGGTTGGGACGAAAAGTCGATACAGGTTATCAACAACGGCGGTAAATTCACCAAGAGCCTGACTGCCAATGAACGTTCGTTTGTATTCACGCTCCGTGACAAGTACGGCAATGAGGCGGAAGTTGATGTCGCATTTGATCGCTTTGATACCACAGCACCGACGATTGAATATGTGCCGTCAGTGACCCAAAAGACCAATCAGTCTTTCCCCGTGTGGTTGTATGCAGCGGATACAGAATCCGGTGTGGCTTCTGTCACTGCGGTACAGCATACAATGTTCGGTGTGGAGTCTGTTCCCGTTAAAACCGATGACGGAACGTATGAAAATCCTGGAGCAGCCTATATGTTGGTTTCCCAAAGCGGTAATTATGCTGTCACCGTCACCGATAACAGCGGCAATACCGCAGAAACAACATTCACGGTATCCAATATTGATACGACAAAACCGACAATTGCGTCTGTCAAATATACGGTATCTGAGCTGACCCGAAATGATGTCGGCGTCAAGCTGTATTACAGTGAACCGAATGTCACGCTGAAGGAAGTCATTCCGGGTGAAGGTCTGACTGCAAACGATATCTCTGTCAACTATACCGAATCGATTATCCGGTTCTATAAGAACGGTGATGTCCAGGTGGTATTTGAAGACGAATATGGTAATCCGGGTGAAGATTCCAGTCGTGAAGACAAGAAAGTTTATGTTGGAGTCAGCAACATCTTCCGTGAAGCACCTGTGCTGACAGCAGTCACAACGCTGGCATCGGATGCCCTGTCTGCAGACGTTACGTTTACTGTCGATCCTGCACAGGTACGGGATCTTTCCAAGTATTATGTCATCCACCGCGGTGTCACCCCGGTTGATGAGAATGGCGAAGTTATCCGTGCCGATCAGGTCAAGTTTACGTTTATCGACAACGGTACTTATACCTTCTTCGTTCACGATACGCTCGGTAACATGAAGGAACTGCAAGTCACCATCGACGGCATCGACCGCACTGCTCCTGTCATTACCGGTGTCAAGTGGTCGTATTCTTACACCGCTGAAAACGGCAGTGTTCAGTCCGTGGAACAGACCGTGACTCCCGGTACCGAAGCCGGATACAATGTCGTGGAAGACGAAAACAACCCGGCGACCAATCAGGATATTACTGCATCGGTCACCACAGATAAGGATACCAAGTTCGCAGGCTCCGATGCCGCTTATGGAACCGAACACTCTGTCATTTATGACAGCGACGGTTGGTTCAACTTCGATATGGTCAGTCCCAACGGACTGATGGACAGCTACGGTCTCGGTCTGTATCTGATCGATAAGGAAGCGCCCATCATCGAGGGAGCAGAGGATCTCATGTTCTTTGAGAACGTGAGGGCAAACGCTCCGTTTGATCTGTCGCTTCTGGCGGTTACCGCATACGACGAGCGTTACGGCAAGACCACCGATCTGACGGATCAGATCAAGTACAGCTATACCTACAACGGTGAAACGAAATCTGTTGAGAAGTTTGCTGATCTTGCAGAGATCGGTAATCTGCCCTATGACAAGAGCAAGCCGATCACTGTTACCTATACCGTATGCGACAGCGTCGGCAACGAGGCATCTGTCAGAAGAACCGTTACGCTGGTCGGACTGTTTGATACGACAATCCGTGTCAACGGCGGTTATACCGATGCCAACGGTATGATCGAGGTCGACGGCAGCAGTGTCACACTGGAACTGGACAATTTCGCAGGTATGGCATGGGCAAGATATGAGAGTGGTATCCACACCATGGGTCAGATGAAGAACAAGGGCACCGTCATTGCCCCGCAGGCAGACGGCACGTTCCGACTCGACCGTCTGTCCGAGGGTTGGTACACGTTCTATGTTCAGACCGACCTCCGCGATTACTTCTGCGTCAAGGTTTATGTCTTTGCGCAGTAATGCAATTTCCTATTTTTCCATAGCCTTTAACAATGAAAATCGTGCGGTCAGCTGCAGACGGGGATGTCTGCACTGACTGCACGAGAAAGGATACAACGTGAACGTATTCAAGAAAATCGTTTGCTTGTTTCTTGCAATGCTGATGACGGTGTCGGTGCTTCCGATGAGCGTATTTGCGCAAACCGGAACAGCGGCACAGACGAATGTCGACGGTGACGTTTATACGATTCAGAACGACTATGTCCGATATTCAATCAATGCAAAAACAGGCGGATTCTCCGTTGAAACACTCGACGGTAATCCACAGAAATATCTGGATGACAATATTCCGCTGCTGTACCGCGAGGATGCGGCGCGCAGCAACGGTACATCCTTCACGACGATCCGGATCGCAGGACGCGATTACATCTTCGGTCGTGATTATAACCATTATGGCATCAAAACTACACTCGGTCTGCCGGTGATCTCCAATGAAGGTCGTCTTCTGACAGTCAGCTGGACCATCGGTGACTATACCGTGCTGCAGGAGGTTGCGCTGTCTGCCGAGCAGGATATGGACCTTACGGGCAACGTCGGTATCAGCTATACCGTGCTCAACAACGGCGACACCAATGCAGATGTCGGTATCCGTGTGCTGCTGGATACGGCGCTTGACTCCACTGTGGATGCACCGTATCTGATGTTTGACACAAATACTGTCCCGCTGAAAACAGAGGTGGAGTTTTCCGCCGCAAAGGGCAATCTGCCCGATCAGATCCGCGGACTGGATTCTGTCGACAATCCCTCCAAGATGCTGTACACGTTTACCAAGACGTGGAACAACGCGGCAGCACAGGTCGACCGCATCATCGTCGGTCACTGGAGAAATCTTGCCAATACAAGATACACCTATACGCCCGATCCGTACTGCGATTTCACCAACTATTCCAATGTACATATGACACCCGACGCGGCGATTGCGTACTATTGGGATGAAGCACCGCTGGCTGCAGGTGCGAGCAGAACCGCAGAGCTGCTTTACGGTGTCGGTAACTTCACAAGCTCTGTCATTGAGGAACATATCGGGATTGATATGGCCATTGACAACAAAATCCGCCTCAATGACAGCGGGAATGGCTATGTCAATGACGGCAAGTTCTCGGTCACTGTCACGGTTGATAACTCGGTCGACAATGCCACGCTGCTGAAAGATGCCATTCTGACCCTGAGCTTTGAGGACGGCGTAAAAGCACTGGACACTGTGACCTACGTATTCGACCAGATTCTTGTCGGTGAGATCAAGACCTGCAAGTTTGAATTACAGGTTGACCCGCAGAGCACCATTACCGGCAAGGTGATCGGTGCATCGCTGACGGCATCGCAGGATATTGATACAGAGACTGCACGTGTTGTGACGGTCAACGCGCAGAGAACGCTTGTGGTTCCCAGTGTCAAGGGACCGTTTTCGGAGATGACCGTCAGCAGCCTTGCGCCAGAAACGCTGTATACCGAGGGCAAAAAGACGCTGACGCTGACCGGTAACTTCGCTCCGCTGAAAGCAATCAAGGGTACAGACGGCTGGAAGCTGTTTCTGTATCACACCACCACCGACCATAAGGTGGAAATTGCACACGGTCAGGTTGCATTTCTGGACGATGCGTTTACACAGCTTTCGATTGCTACCGAAGAAGAACTGATCGTCGGTGAGTATCAGGTTGGTTTTGTCTTCTCGGATACGCAGCTTGTGAATGGCTTTGGCTGTGTTGAGCTGCGCTTTGGCAAGACGGTCAAGGTTTCCAATGACCCTGTCTATAAGACGAGAGCGTTCGGACTGGTTGCGCTGGTCCGTTATAACCGAGATCAGTATACCATCGTTCCTTTTGCAAATCAGGAAGAATACAACAATTTCCAGGACGGTAAGACCAGAACCGGTGCGGCATATAACGGCGATCCGGCATCCAGCGGGTTTATTGATATCAGCGGTACGCCGATCGCGCCGTTTACACCTGTCGCAAATCTGCATACGAGTCTTGAGAATGAAGAAGTTCTTCTCATTATGCGCGCGCCGTTCCGTGAAATTGTGGATGATGCGGGGAAAGTGCTGTATTATCAGGCAGATCCGGATGACGGCGATGTTCTGATCAATGAAATTCTCAAATATACCGGCTCTGACCCGATGGTCGTAAAGCGCGATGATGGGCTGTATTCCGTCAGCGGTAACGGTAAGCTGCAGGTTATCAGCTCCATCGATGTATGGAAGGGAAAATGGAGCTTCCAGGTAAATAACGACACCATCACAACGCTGAACAGCGAATACTGCGGCGGTCTTCCCACGAATGATCTGACGCTGATGCTTGGCGGTGTCGGTTACATGGTACAGTCCATCGGCGGGTTCCTCATTGACATCAAATACGGTGTCATGAGCTCCAACCGTCCGGTTTCTACCGACAGAACGCTGATCTACGGTATCAGCTTCGGCGGCAGCATCTCCATTCCGATCAAGATTCCGGCTTCTTCCAAAAAGAATACCGGCACAGATAATGGTAATACCGGCGGTGGTCAGGGCAATACCGGAACCGGCGGCAATACCGGAACCGGTGGTAATACGGGAACCGGCGGCAGCACAAAGCCCGATGACAGCGGCAGTGCAGGCTCAACCGGCGGTGTTTCCGGCGGCAGAACAGACTCCTTAAAGGGAACTGCCGAGCAGAAGATCAAGAAACAGACAGAGCCGAAAAATAAGGCGGAATATCTGGAAGAAGACTACTCCGAGGATTTTGCAAATCTCTTTGCGGGTGACGAGGAGCAGTATGTCGAACACAAGGATAGCAGCTCCTCCGATAAAAAGTTCCGTCGGGAAACGAACCTCGATGACTCCTTGCTTTCGGCAGCGATCGATGAGATCCGCTACGGTCAGCAGGATGGCAAAGACGATGCGGGCAATGTTATCATCGAAGATATCGGTTTTATCGGTCTCAATACGACGATTACGCTCGGTCTGCCCAAGGATACGCTTGGCAATCTGATCAACAATGCACCCGGTGTTTATGCATCTCTGACGATCAACACCATCGACCATTTCTATATGCTGGAAGCGGGTCTGGACATCAAGATGCTCCAGTGCGAAGGCGTTCTCAGCTTTATGATGACGGATGTCAAGGGCACGGACGTTGTCGTTCCCGACTCTGTTCAGCTCTATGTCCGGGACGGTCTGAAGATCCCGCTCGCTCCTCCGGTACTGTATATTTCCGGTCTCGGCGGCGGTTTTGAAGGTCTGGCAGATACCATCGGCGGTGAATTTGAAACGCTTCCTCCGCTGACTGTCCTTGCATTCATGAGACTGGATCTCGTGGAAATTCTGATGGGTGACTTCAGTGCATCGCTTGCGCTCACCGGTATTTCCATCGACGGTGCATACTCCGTCAACGTTGGTGGCTTGGTCAAGAACAAGCCCAGCGGCGGTGCGAGCGGCGGTACCGGAACAAGCGGTGGTTCCAATCAGGGTAATTCCGGTACACAAGGCGGTACAGGCTCACAGGGCGGTACTACCGGTGGCACTACGACCGGTATCAACGGCGCAAAGAACAGCCCTAAGAATCCTGCGAATACCAATAGCTTTGCAACGTCAGTCATTGATGCAGTGCTGTCGCCTGTCACCGTTAACTTCGGTGCATCGGCGCGCTGGATCAATCCCATCTGTTTCTCCGGTTACGGTAATATTACGGTGATCGGCGGACTGCTGACCGGCGGTGTTTCGATTACCATTACCGATCAGTCTTTCTACGGATACGCATATCTGTCCCTGTGTATTCCCGATGCGATTCCGATCATCGGCGGACGTGAGCTTGCCGGTGTTGAGGCGGCAATTTCCGATAAATACATCGGTGCCAACCTCAAGATCATCGGTATCAAGTTTGGCTTTATCTACTACTGGAACGGTGATTTCAACTTCGGACGCGGCATCACGCTTCGCGCAGGTCCTATGATGGTGCAGTATCCCGAATACTCCTCCAATGCGACATTTGCGACCAACCTTTCCAAGGTGGAAAAACAGCCGGCTCCGACGATGCTCCGTATGATGCGGACGACGGCGCCTGCACCACAGTCCATCTCTTACGAATTCACAAATATAGCCGGACAGGATTCCCTGATTCTGGAAATCCCGTTTGAAGCATCGGAACTCCCAACGGTTGATGATATTGTGGTTACGAACCCTGCCGGACAACAAATCCAGCTTGTTGCTGATGACGGCAATGGCGGCGGTTCTTTCCTCGTACAGGTTACAGAAAACGGCAGCTTTATCTATGTATCTGTCACGGATCCTGATCTGATTGTCGACGGTACATGGACAGTTTCTGTCAAGCCGTCCGAAACGGTTCAGACAGAGGGTGAGGCAGCTCTGGCAGAGGGTGAATCTGCGCAAATCGAGGGTACACTTGATACTGCTTTGGAGCATCCGCTCACACTTGGCGAGTTTGACATCTACGGTGTGGAGAATATTTCGGAAATTGACAGCATCAGCTTCACGCATGATGCATACATCCTGTCTGTTTCCTGGACGCTGGATACGGCATCCTCCGACTCCGGTTATCTCGATGTCTATCTGACAAGAGATCCCGATGTCCTGTCCAAGATCCAGGCGGACGACACCGAGGCGCATGATATTCTCATGCTGAAGCGGATTCCGCTTGCCTCCATGACATCCACAACGGGTACTGCAACAATTGAGATTCCCGCAGCAATGGAAAGCGGTACCTACTATGTTGTCGGTATGCTGACCAACGATGTCGGCGGTATGAGCACGGCGATTTCTGCGGAAACATTCACTTTTGTCAATCCCAATCTGCCAAAGCCTGTCCAGAGTGCAGATATCTGGTACGGCGGCGACGGTGATTTGTATGTCGAGGTGACCGATGCGGCTGTCGTGGAGGGTGCTTCCCTTGACTATACACATTACCTTGCGGAAGTCTATGAAGTGGTTCAGGAGAATACTGCCACAAAATATGTGGTAGTTCCGGATACCATGGAACAGTTTGCCATTGGTGATGATATTTTCGTAGGGAAAGAAGCAGGACTCACTCCCGGTAAGAAGTATGCTGTCGGTATCAAAACTCTGCGCGAAACCGATGACAATTACTTCTATGGTACGGATATCATTTACTCCGCTCCGATCACCATGCCCAAGCTTGACAAACCTGTTCTGCTGTCTGTCGAGACAAACATTGCAGATTCTGTTACGGGCAAGAATACGCTGGAGATCACCTATACCTTTGACAGACCCGTCTGGATGTATACCGAAATCAATCAGCTGACGCTGTATTCGGTCAAGAATGTGGACGGAACGAAGAAGTTCTTTGATACGACGTGGACCTTTGAAGCAGACCTGAACGACGGCGATTATATTGTCGACTTTGTTGCATACGGTCTGAACAAGGACAGTACGACCGGCAAGAATTTCCCGCATATTGACAATGCGCAGATGGGATTTACGGTCGACTCTGTCGCACCCTCGCTGAGTATCAAGCAGACTGCGGCGCAGGATTACCTGACCGGTACCCGTGCGGTGATCGCATCCTCCACTGTGCAGGCGGATGCAGCCGGTAACTTTACCGTGGAAGGCTTTACCGATCATACAGCGACGCTGACTGCAAACGGAGACCCTGTTTCCGTTTCTGGCGACGGCACATTCACGTATTCCGGAACACTCTCTGACGGTGAGGCATCCAGAAAGATTCTTCTGAAGGCAGTTGACCCGGCTGGTAATACCACTGAACTCGCAGTATTTGCTGTAGCAAGTGCCAAGTCTGCTGTAACAAGTGTGGAAATTCATTTTAATGGCAGTCCTGTGGAACGAGACGCAAACGATGAAGCTGTGATTACGGTGAAGAACGGTACACGGGGAACACTTACGCTTGTCGGTAAGACGGCAGGCGGAAATACGGTTCCTGTGGAAGATGTTCAGTGGGATATTCTCTCTGAAAAGAACAACATTGTTTTCAATAACGGTTCCTTTACAGCGAAGGAATCGGGTGAAACTGTTATCAAGGCAGGTATCTTGTTTGCCCAGGCTTATTTGTCCGACGGAACAAAGTCCGAGGTTCGCTGTGAAGACTATGTCATTCTGAAGATTGAAGAAAGCGAAAAGGATGATCTGCTGGATGCCATTCTCTTTGCAGAGGAGAACATCAAGGATCGCAAACAGGCAGACGATGCGGCTGTTGCGGCTTACCGTGCGGCAATTGATCTGGCGAAATCGATCTATCTTGATGACGACACGGCGGAAGCTGCATTTGCTGCGGCTTATGCTGATATCACCGCGGCAACCGAAACCTTCAATGTCGCAAGAGTTATCAACAAGGATGCTTTGCGGGCACTTGTGGAGGCGGCAAAAGCAAACATTGCAGAACCGTATGCGGCAGAAGCGGAAGCCATTGCGGCATACCGCGCGGCGATTGACGAAGCTGCGGCAATATGTTTGAATGATGATGCTGCCAAAGAAGAAGTAGCGGCAGCGGAAGAAGCAATGCGTGCTGCAACAGCTGCATTCGATGCGGTTAAGATCGTCAATAAGGACGAATTGAAGGCACTGATTGCGGCGGCAGAAGAAAATATTGAACACAAGCTGCAGGCTCCCGATGAAGCGGTTGCGGCTTACCGCGCAGCCATCGATGCGGCGATTGTCACAAGCAATGACGATTATGCGACCAAGGATGCGGTTGCGGCAGAAATTACCGCGTTGACAGAAGCCACAGCGGCATTTGATGAAGCAAAGATTGTGGATATTGATGCTCTTCTGTATCTGATTCAGGAAGCAGAAGCGAATATTTCCAATCCGATGGCAGCAGATTCTGAAGCCATTGCGGCATATCGTGCGGCAATTAATGCGGCGATTTCGGTAAGTGAGAATATTGATATTACCAGAGAGGAACTGGCTGATGCTCTCTCAGCACTGAATGCGGCAACGGCTGCGTTCAACTCGAAAAAGGTTGTCGACAAGAGTGAACTTCTCGACGCAATCCATGCGGCAGAAAAGAGCATCGCTGATACCCGTTATGCGACTCTTGAGGAAACAAAGACCTTCCGTGATGCTATCGATGCCGCAAAGGCGGTATATGACGACATGACATCCACGCAAGCGGAAGTCAATGCAGCACTGGAGGCTTTGCTGCAGGCAAGTGATGTTTATGACGAGGTCAAGAACAGAAGTCCGATCTACGTTCCGTTGATCTTCCATGTCAATGTTGGAGAAACTGTGAACGGTACGGTTTCTGTATCGCAGAAGGTTCTGTTTGACGGAACGAGTCTGACGATCACCTCCAAGCCCGATCCGCACTATGCCGTCGAATCTGTCAAGATCAACGGCAAGGATTACGGAACGGACGAAGTGATTACGATTCCGGCAGTACATGAGGACCTGACCATTGAAGTCACGTTCCGACTTGCATGGGTGAATCCGTTTATCGACGTTGACAATGACGACTGGTTCTATCCTTATGTGGAATGGGCTTGCGTGAACGGCATTACATACGGAACCTCCGAGAATACCTTCAGCCCGCACGTATCCCTGTCCCGCGCAATGCTGGTGACCTTCTTGTGGCGTGCACAGGGTTGTCCTGCAGCACAGCAGAAGGCAGGCTTTGCTGATGTCGCAGATGGTATGTTCTATACCGAAGCGGTTGCATGGGCAGCAGAAAACGGTATTGTTATGGGCTATTCCGATACGGAATTTGCTCCCGATGACGAGATCACGCGTGAGCAGATCGCGGTGATTATGCACCGGACTGCAAAGTATCTCGGACAGGATGTCACGGTTTCGGATATGGACGTACACACCGGATTTACCGATGCATCGTCGATTTCTACATTCGCGGTTGAAGGACTGCGTTGGGCAGTTGACACAGGACTCATGATCGGTAGTGACGGCAAGCTGAATCCGCTGGGAGATGCAAGCCGCGCGGAAAGTGTGACGGTTCTTTCCAGATTTTTTCAGGAACAGCCGTAATCCGGTGACTGTACCGGAAATTATAAGCAAATAGCAACCCATATCGGGGCAGTTTTCGTTGGAGACTGCCCCGATCCTTTTGACAGACGCGCTGATGATATAAACGACCGGGAAATATCATGCGGAAATCCGAAAATGCTATTGAAAAATGCCTGTTTTTATTGTATAATATCATTAACAAAAAGGTGGTGGGGAGTGTGCTGAAAATGGGAAGTCCGGTTTTGTTTCTTGTCATTCCATGTTACAATGAAGAAGCGGTTCTGCCGCTGACCATTCCGCTGTTTGATGCGGTGATGCGGGACTTGATTGCAAGGGAAGCAATCTCCGCTGACAGCAAAATCCTGTTTGTCAATGACGGATCTACAGACGGCACCTGGCAGCTGCTTGCGCAGAAATGTCGGGAGGATGCCCTGTATGAAGCGATCAGCCTCAGCCGCAACTGTGGACATCAGCGTGCACTCTATGCCGGCGTCATGGAAGTGCGCGGCAGGTGTGACTGTATCGTGACGGCGGATTGTGACGGGCAGGACGATGTATCGGTCATCGGACAGATGCTCGAACGGTATGAACAGGGAGCAGACATTGTTTACGGAGTACGGAATTCCCGTCGTGCGGATTCCTTTGCAAAGCGTCATACGGCACATCTCTTTTACCGATTTCTGCATCTTCTTGGTGCGGAAACCGTCTATGACCATGCCGATTTTCGACTGATTACCTCCCGTGTTGCCGATGCGTTGGCAGAGTTTGACGAGGTCGATCTGTATCTGCGCGGTATCGTTCCGCTGGTCGGATTTGAGAGTGCTTGTGTAACCTATGAACGTGGGGAGCGGCTCGGCGGCAAAAGCCGGTATTCGCCTGCACGGATGTTTTCCCTCGCACTGGATGCTGTCACAGGCTTTTCCGTGCGTCCGCTCCGCATCATTTCAGCTGTAGGATGTATGGTATCTCTGCTCAGCTTTATCGGAATTATATGGACATTTTTTCAGTATTTCAGCGGCAATACCGTATGGGGATGGTCGTCGACGTTGTGCGTGCTGTGCTTTGTGTCGGGTGTTCAGTTAATCAGCCTCGGCGTTGTCGGCGAATATATCGGCAGAATCTACATGGAGGTCAAGGGACGTCCGCGGTATATCATTGCCAAACGGATACGCGGCGATTCTCGGGATGCTTCCGGTTTGCAGGCGCAGGAACGGAAGGAAAAATAACAAAGGAGGTGCGGTCATGCATCGAATCACATATCGGTTTTCCCGTGCCCATGCGGTGCTTTGCCTGATCGTGCTTGTTTACACGGTTCTTTCGTTCTGGAATCTGGGTGATGCACTTGCACCTGTGACCCAGCCCGATTTGGGAGAGGGTGAGGGACGCGGCTGTCTTTCCTATGCCGCATTCCCGGAGCCGACGGCTTTGGATTCACTCATCCTTTACAAGGGACTTGGCACCTGCGGCGTGACCGTTTACATTCCCGACGAGAGCGGCGACAATTGGGTTGAGGTGTCCCGACAGGTCTGTGATGCCATCTATGCATGGGAGGAAATACCGCTTGCCTGTACGACAAATCTGATCTGTGTTTCGATCGGCGGTGACGCGCAGGCAGAGGTCTATGAGGCGGGATTTTTGTCGGAGGAACGTACCGTTGTTCCGGTTCTCTCGGAGGGGGATGCGCTGTTTGACGAGCAGGAACTTGTTCCGACAATGGCAACCTATCGGAATGGAACCTATTTTGATGAAATCTACCATGTGCGAACCGCGTATGAACATCTGCAGGGAATATCTCCTTATGAGATATCACATCCGCCGCTTGGAAAACTGCTGATTGCACTTGGAATTGCTGTGTGCGGTATGCATCCGCTCGGATGGCGCATTGTCGGCTGTCTGTGCGGAATTGCGATGATTCCGATACTCTATCTGCTGGCAAAGCGGTTGTTCGGACGGGAAGATCTGTCACTTGCGGCGGCGGCATTATTGTCGCTGGATTTCATGCATTTTACGCAGACGCGGATTGGACTGATCGACGCACCGGCAGTGCTCTTGGTTTTGCTTGTGTATCTGCTGATGTACCGATACTATCGCAGCACACCGGAGGAGCTGCCGTACAGACAGGCGCTCGGCCTGCTGGCACTTTGCGGGGCTTTGATGGGACTTGGCATTTCCGTCAAATGGACGGTGGTATATGCCGCGCTTGGACTGGCAGTTTTGTTTGTTATCGGTGCGGTCAGGCGTCATCGGCTGGGGGAATCGGCATACCATACCTGTCTTTGGTGTGTGCTGTTTTTCGGTGTTGTACCGCTTGTCATTTATTTTTTGTCCTATCTGCCGTATTTCATGGCGGATCCTGCGACACCGGCATGGAAAATTTTCTGGGACAATCAGGTCTATATGCTGACCTATCATGGCGGTCTGGATGCGGCTCATGCATTCAGCTCCCCTTGGTATACATGGCCGCTGATGCTCCGTCCGATCTGGTACTATGGGGCTAAAGCACTTGCCGCGGAGGGACTCTGTTCCTCGATTGCGGCGTTTGGCAATCCGGTTGTCTGGTGGTGCGGGATACTGTGTATGCTCCTGCTGCTTCTCAAGCGCAGAAAGACCCGTGCGGATGTCTTCATTCTGATTGGCTTTGCCGCGCAGTATTTGCCGTGGGCATTCATCACACGTCCGACCTTTATCTACCACTTTTTCGCAAGTGTACCATTTATCATTCTGGCTGCAGTCTCGATCATCGGCGATCTGTCGACCCGATATCAGCGGTGCAAAATTCTCCTGCCGGGACTTCTGATTTGCGCGGCAGTGTTGTTTGTAATGTTTTATCCTGTGCTTTCCGGTGCGATTGTCGACCGTGGGTATGTTATGCAGGTACTGTCATGGCTGCCTGGGTGGGTGCTGGGATATTGAGGATCGGTGTCTGCTGCTAACTGCTCTCCAGGCTCATTCCCGGGGAGCGTTATCGAATGCCCCGCACGCGATACGGATGTTGGAAGGACATTCAGTACCTATCTGGCAAGAATGACACGCCGGCACAACGATGCCAATATTCTCTGTCTTGGCGGCAGAACCATCGGCGAATGGGAAGCAATCGATATTTTGGAAACATTCCTGAATACCGAATATGACGGCATGTTCCATGACGGGTCACTGAATTTGATCAGAGAAGCGGAAGAATACAGGATGAACGACAATGTCTGGCAGGAAAAACCGAGAAAGATCTCTACCGGTCCGCTTGCTGATGCTGAAATATTTGACCGTTCCAAAGGCTGATTTACGTATCAATAAAAAAGCATGACCGATTTCTGTGATCGATCATGCTTTTTTCATGTTGTAATGTTGTTCCGATTCCTGCACATTGAAATAAATCATTTACACCATTTTTACACCAAAGTTGCGTGGAAATATATATGGGCTATGATTCCTTTCCTGTAAAAGAAAAGGGCACAGAACCACACAATAATTATATCATACAACGCACTTTTTCTCAAGTGCCTTTTTGAAGATTGCGGCGGCAATAAAAATTTGAGCACTGTATCAATAAACTGAACCCTCCTGTGTCCTGCGTTACAGCAGGATAACAAGAGGGCTTTTTCAGGTATTTATGGATTCAGTGTTTCTTTCTTGTCCTGAATCTGTTTCAATGCAGCAAGACGCAGGAATTGTTTACGCGAGGAAACACCGAGCTTGGAGTAGATATTTTTATTGTGATATTTCATTGTATTTTCTTTGATTCCGATGATAGCGGAAATCTCTGCCGTCGTTTTGCCCTCAGCATACAGTTCATAAATGCGCATTTCTCTTGGGGTCAGTGTTTTCAGGTTGCAAAGGAAGTATTCGTAATCCTCCAGCACAATTTCTGTTTTACTTTCCTCAGACAGATGAAGGATCTCATTTCTGGCAAGTTCGTATTCTTCCAATGCTTTCTGGTAGGATTCCCTGGCTCGCGCAGCTTCCTCCTCAGCAGCCTGTTTTGCCGCTTTCAGAGATTGCAGCTGTTCCTCCATAACTGAGGATTTCGTTTCAATATAGTCAAACAGGTCGTCGAATTCGCGGATATTCAGCTGTTCGCTGTCGTTTTCGCTGTCCTTGATCTGTTCGATCTTACGAAGAATCGGTGCAACATATTTCCGGCTCATGAAGAGGCAGTAAGCAAACATGATCAGCATAACAGCGAAAATGATTCCCACGGTTTTTATCTGTCCGTTCTGAACCATGGCGTTGAACTGTGCCTCTGGAAGCAAAAGAGCAATGGTGAACATATCTTCACCAAGACGCACGCTTTTTGTCTTGCCAATACATGCTTCGGTGCTGAAATCAAAGACTGTATTCCCGTTTTTTTCGGTGATTTGTATCTTTCCGGCATCGATGGCATTGTAATGACCGGAATTGAACTGACAGGAAAACACGCCCTGCTTCTCATCGACAAGCGCACCGATGAGCTGTCCCAGCGTGTCGTCATTGGTTTTCTTCGACAGCTGAAAAAACATATCGTTGATCTCAAAGCCACAAACACCGATGATATCGTCTCTTTGATCGCGAATTGGTACATAGACATACCGTGCGCGTTCCCAAGTGCCGGGGATCTGTACGGTGGAACTCAGAATGTAGTGTTTACCGTCCGCGAAAGAGGATTCGCAGACATCGAAAAAATCGGTACGCATTTCATTGCTCCATCCACTGTGGAAGGTGATATTTCCCTCTTTGGCAGTAGAAAAAGAACCGCGGTACAGTGCAATATCATGATTGACCGTGCTTTCCGAATAGAGATTGATGTATCTCAGATAAATCCCGTTGTACAATGGCACTTCGGATCGGCTGTTTACCGTCGTATTCAGAATATAAAAGGTGCCGCTGGAAGGTGCGAGCTGCATATTCAGGTAAATGATATCGTAAAGCGCACCTTGCAGCGCGGAAAGAGCGGCCGCATCATTTTTCAGATCGGCAAAGTCAAGATTGTTTTCCGTGAGATAATTCTGGATTTCCGTCTCCAGCTGATCGGAAAAGGAAATCGCGTGCGCTGCTGCTTTGTCATAATCACGCTCGATCTTGTCTGCAAAGGAAAGCAGCTGGGTATCCAGTACACCCATCACCTGTGCACTCGCAGGATTCATGATGCCGAACAGATTCAAAAGAAGCAGAATCAGCGACAAAACCAATACAATAGCAGAAATAATGTAAAAGATAAACCGACGGCGGATAGAAATCCCGCCGTTTTTGATGTGCTGGATTTGATGCGGCAGATCGGATTTCAGAAACAATTTCATGAAAGACTCCTTATTTTCCGGACAGGCTGCGCAGTTCCGTAAGGGAAGCAGCGATAAGAACTTCCATGACGGTTTCGGGATCTTCTCCATTACCGATCCGTTTGACGTACTGGTTGCGCGCAGACTTCAGAACAGCCTTCACATTTGCTTCAAAATCAAGCTGTGCTTCCGATGCACCGTCATACAGAGGGAGCGCGTAAAACGTATAGCTGTCAAGCATGGTCTCAACTGCCGCATAAACACTGCGGTAGTTTTCTTTTTCGATCTGATTCAGATCAGAAAACAGCGCATCAAAGGCTTGGTCCGTCACCGGAAGATAACCGGCATTTGTGACAAATGCAAGATTGTGCTCTTTTTCAGTCAGCCATTTGGCAAAGATCACTGCAGCCTGATTGCGGCGCTCGTCATTGCTTTTCATGGCAAACAGTCCGCCGCCGCGATAGATCACACCGGATTCTTCGTCTGTAAAGGTAGGATACGGATAAGCCGCCGCTTCGATCGCTTCGGTTGTATTGTCGGGATAGATGATTTCGGACGGCTGATACAGCACATCGGCAGTCGACCCGGTGTTGGCAATGACTTCCGCTGTTTTCCAACGTGCGGCGGCGTAGCCTTCGTCAAGGCAGATACCGCCATAGATTGCTGCCTCGGCAAGCGGGTTCCATACCGATTGAAATGCTTCCTCATCCAGCTGTAATGTCCCACCGCGGACCAATTCGACGCCGTATGCTTTCATTCCTAAATAGGCGTAGTGATAGAAATCATTGATCTGTAGAAAACTCTGACCGTCCGACCAGTCATAGTAGGTACGTGCTGTTTGAAATACACCATCAAAAGAAGCAAGAGCATCCGATGTGATTCCTGTATCAGCGCAGAAGCGGTCGAACAGGGTTTGGTTCAGAAAGAAGGCTTCCGCTGACTTTGCCACAGGAAGCATGAGCAGCTGATTACCGAAATAACCTTCGGTGAGAAATTCCGCGTGAAAAGCGGACAGCTCATTTTCTGAAAAATAGTCATCCCACGGAAGAAGATTTTCTTTTCCGACGATCTCTGCGACTCTCGGATATGCGGTAAACAGATCCGGCATGGCTTCTGCTCCGGGTTCATTGTTTGCAGATGCGGAAAGTGCTTCATCGATGGCAGACGAACTGGTGACGGACACCACGTTGATCGTAATACCGTGTTCGCGGCCGACAGAACGGTTGAATTCATCTATGAGGGTGTTCAGCGGAGAGATCGTCTGACTTCCGTATACATGCCATATATTCAGTGTGACCGGATCTGCGGGACTCGGCATCTGTTGATGCGAACAGCCCGACAATACCGTCATAAGAAGTGTAAGAGTGAGGAGAAATGCAAGTGTTTTTTTCATAATGCCACCTACCAGTATGATTTCCTACCCGAATTCCCACCCTTTTTGAAAAAATTTTCGGTTTTCCTACCCATTTGGATCGAATCGGGTAGGGACAAAAGCGTGAAAATCCGTATAATAATACTTGCAAGAATACCGAAGGGGATATAGGTCTTGCCGTGGTTCATTCCATTACAATTGGGGTATCTCATGATGCATATGCATCAGTACTCTGTGTGCGCGCCAACGATAACAGAGTCCGCCCCGATTTTCTAATTATTATTATATCACAAAATTCTGATTCAATCAAGAGGGAATGTGATTTTGTCACAAACCGTATTTCTGTTGTTTTCCGGTCTGAGTGGGGGGCTAATCATATGGAAGACAAGAAAACCGCTGCCTACAAAACGATATCTGATGCCGGAGGGAACCGATACAAGTTTTACTGTGATATGTCCGGCGCATTGGCCTGTACAACCGAGCCGATCTGCGCAAAAACGCCCGAGGAAGGATTACGGATTGCATGGGAAACGGTCGGCAGGCATTGTTTTAATCTCTGCCACAAATGCGGGAGATGGGTCATCGATGCTGCATACAACGTGGATGTGTTGGAGTGTGTGGAATGTGCGCCCTATGAGGCAAAACCGAACTACTGTAAGAACTGCGGCATCAAAATCGAAAAGTTGTCCAGCGAATGTCCCGTCTGTGGGCATAAGCTCGTGTACGAGGGAGAGGAGAGCGAAAAATGACAACGGAAATCCACTTCCGAAATCTGGAACAGTACGGGTTTGGTCCGAATGTGATGAAGAAAATGAAGATCTGTCACAAGTGCGGTCAGGTTGCGAAAAAAGGTTCATTTTTCTGCCGCAGCTGCGGAGCCTTTTTGACGAGAGAAACATTGTATGATCACTACAGACGGCAGCATGGATGCTGCGTTGGGTGCGGTACGGTATTGACTGCGGATGCAAAATTTTGTCCGCACTGTGGGCTTCCCGTACATCGGATGAATCAGCAGCATGGGCAAACGGAATAGGAGGAATAGAAGATGCGTATTTTTGATTCATTGAAACAAGCGGCGATTTCTGCACTGAAGAGAGAGTCGAGAAAAGCTGTAAACAAAGCGGTGAACACTGCCGTACAGAATATCGGAAAAGGAAGAAATCACACCGAAACATTCACGTTTGACGCATTGCCGCAAACGGTCGAAGCACTGCAAGCACTTCCCGAGGCGAAACTGGATACTGCTTTCAAGACGACTGCGCTGACAATTCTTGCGCTCAGCAGATATGAATCCGATCCGGAAACCGCATATGCGATGCTGTCGTGGCTGAAAGGTCCCGACGACTTCAGTACCAGCGAAAAAAGCTTTTTGCAGGATCGTCTGAGAGGTAAGGAATACAAAGTTCGTTCTTTCTTTGAGGGAGCGATACCGGATAACGATTATACACCGAACAAGCCGTATGTCATTTCCGTAATCGAAAATCCTTATTCCTTTGATAACGAAAACTGGGCAACACTGTATGTGACAAGCGGCGGTGCTGACAATCCCAGAAATATCAAACTCAGAAAAAAGCCATCCACCGGTCAGTGGTTCTTGAACGACATTCAATGCCTTTCTGACATCAGACTGCCGAAGTCCGAGGATAAATGGGCCTAAGCATCATCCATTCATACAATCAAAAAAACATAAATAAGCAGGAGGAATTATCATGGCAAAGCATACTTGTGCAATCTGTGGAGTGGAGGTCGGTTTGATCTCCGAACAAAAACTGGCGGACGGCAATTATATCTGCCGCAAGGTTTGTTCCAAAAAATGCATGAAGCTCTTCAATAAGGTCGAGGCGACGCTCGATTCGGTGAAATCCCATATGGAACAGGTGGAATTCGGTACAAAAGCATGGAATCAGCTTTTCGTACCGCTGAAGAAAACCAAAAAGAAAGACGAAAAATTAAAGCAATTCGGCAAAAACGGTGAACTGTATGTATCCAAGTCCACGGGTCTGATTGCTCTCACCGAAAACCGCTACAAGATCTTTCTCTTTGGTAAATCCACCATCGCCTGTGTTTATCGCATTGCCGATCTGTACGGATACGATTACGTTTCCGAACAAGTCAAGAATTCTGACGGCAAGATGGAAACCAAGCATTTCTGTGTTCTGACCTTCAACGATACACCCGGTATGTATGAGGTGCGTTTGGAAGTCCGCGGCCGCGAATATGAAGACATGGAAAAGTATTTCAACACCCTTTTCGGTATTCAGAAGACCCTGCGCAACCTCGGCAATACATGGAAGCAGCAGATCAACGCAGCAAAAGCGGTTGCAGGTGCTGTAAAGGCAGTCAAGGATGGCACATTGGATGAAGCCCAGGCAGAAGCAACTGCGGATGCACTGAATACTGCACAGTACGGTGACAGAACCGAATGGATTGCCAAGGCGGATGCAGCTCTTGCAGCAGTACAGAAGTAATCGCAGGAATGACAGGGCGACAGAATTTTGTGTTCTGCCGCCCTGCTGCAGCATGGAGGAAAGACATATGAAAAATATAATGATTTTTAGAATTCTGATGATCCTTGCCCTTGTATGTGTACTGTCCGCATGCGCCGCAAAAACCTATAAAGTCGATTTCTGCGGTGAACAGCAGATGTATGACGGTGCAAAAGACTCCTATGCTCCCGGCAAGGAAGTTACACTTCGCTATACACTGATTGCGTCGGACACTTCTTATGCTTTCTATCTGGATGGAGAAGAACTGGACGTGGAATGCGACAGCAATAAAGGATATTTCATCCGCTTTACCATGCCGGATCATGATGTGCGTCTGGAATGTGTGACAAAGAATACCATGGCAGATCAGATTCCCGCGCTTGAAGCGGAACCGGAGGAAAATCTTTCGGGGAATGAACCGGAAAAACCTTCGGTTGTTCCGCCGGAAGCCGAAGTTCCTCCGGAAGAACCGGTAAAGAAAGCCGTACAGCTTCTTACCCTCTCAAAGTTCTTTGCACAGCAGCGGGAATGGGACGATGAAATTCTGCTGGCACTGAGTGAATATAACGGTGTCACACTTTACGGCGACAGCATCGGGAAGTACCCCGCTCTTGCTGAAATCCTGGAGCAGACAAAGAATATGGCAGTGCGCTCCATGGAGGATGAGTTCGACAATCTTCTTGTTACTGCAAAAGAGGAACTGGATCTGCTGGGGACAGATAGCTTTGTTGCCAAAGAATCCACCCTTGATGTACAGATACGCCGTGCTGACAGTACAGCGATCAGTTTGCTGTCGGATTCCTTCCTGGTATACGGAAACATCAATGACCGGTATCTGAGAGGAACAACCTACGATACTGCAACAGGCAAGGCGCTGACACTCACTGATGTAATCAAAGATATGAGCCAAATCCCCGCGATCGTGAAAAAGGAACTGACCTCTCACACATGGACCGGCGATTTTCTCTCCGAAACCGCTGTGGAAGATTATTTCCGCGATACACCCGCAGACGGAATCAGCTGGACGCTCGATTATCACGGTGTAACCTTTTATTTCAGAAACGGCGAAATTGCCGAGATCGGCAGACATGAACATCTGGCTGCTGTCGTGTCCTTTGCGGAGTACCCGGAGCTGTTCAACGAAACGTACATGACAGTTCCCGCGTCCTACATCGTGGAGCTCCCGTTGAATCATGCATTCTATGCCGATTTTGACGGTGACGGTACGTTGGAAGAACTTAACGTAACATCGGTCCTCGACGAAAGCGGTCTGTACTATGAAGCCTTTGATATTTACACTGACACGGATGTGCAGTATTATCACGCGGAATTTTCTGCTGATACCTTACATCACACCGGCGGATATCACCCGTATTACATCAAAACCGCGGACGGCAGACACTATCTGTACGTCTTTGCAGACGGAAGTGAACTGGCATCGAATGACATGACGCTTCGCGTGATTGACATCACAGGTGGAGGATTCCGTGAAGTCGGAGATATGCACATCGCTCCCGGATACGTTCCGGTCGATTGTTCATGGGCGCTGACCGATCCTGACAACATGATGCTGGAGAATTTTGAAACCCAGCAGGAAACTGCGGCTTACCGCGTGGGAAGCGACGGTATGCCCGTGCTGAAATAAAGAGGAAAAATTCATGTATTATTCCAAAAATCATGAGGGACTGGTTTTTATCGACCGGGACGGGGGTAATCTTGAAATTCACGGCAATGGCATCATTTGCCGAGGTGATACCGAGTTATGGAATCCTGTCGAAAACTGGCAGGAGCCGTTCACCACGGTGACCGTGCAAGATGGAATCACGGAGATTCATGCAGGTGTGCTCGACCAGTTTTCCGGCATGAAAAAGCTGTATCTGCCGAAATCTCTGACCCGCATTGAGAGGACCGATCGTCTGAAAACGCTCCTTCACGTGAACAATGTGTTTATACATGCTGCATACGGTTCATATGGCGATGCGTTCGCACAGGAGTACGGACTGCGTTTTCTGCCGGAAAATATCGAACTCGGATGGTACCGGGACGAGATTCATGACGAGAGTATCAAGCTGATACTGCGCTTTTACGAAGACGGCACGATGGATCTTCTCATCGATATTTTCACAACCGGCATCTCGGCAGGCTCGAACGGTGGCGCATCGCTGGATCGACCGATGCCGCAGGAGTATCACCCCGGATGCACACTTGAGGAATTTGCTGATATGTTTCCGGCTCGGTATTACGAACAGATCATGAATAATCGTGAGGTGAAGGTATTTTTGCAGCGTGAAGCCGAGCGCGAAAATAAATCGAAAAAATGAAAGGGGGATGCCGAATGGCAGATAACAGGAAAAAACTGACAATACTTCATTCCAATGATCTCCACGGAGATTTTCTGGCAGAAAACGTGGATGATCGGCTGATCGGCGGCGTTTCCCGACTGTCCGGTTATGTCAACAGGACACGCGGTGAGGAGGCTAATACGATCTACTGCATTGCCGGAGATATGTTTCGCGGTTCGGTGATCGATTCTGAATTCCGCGGCGTTTCCACCATTGAGATCATGAATATGCTGGCACCGGATGTGGTTACGATCGGCAATCATGAGACGGATTACGGCATTGCACACCTGCTGTTTTTGGAAAAATGCGCGAAATTCCCGATCATCAATGCCAATCTGCATATCAAGACCAACAATGCGAGGCTCTTCAAACCGTATCATATCGTTGAAATGGATGGAATGAAGATCCTGTTTATCGGAATTCTGACGGAAGATATCATCAACCAGACGAGAAATGAGGGCGTGATCGGTTCATTTTTGGATGTTCATGAAGCAAGTCAGGAGGTGGGCAGAATTTGTAATGCGTATCACGCTGTGGACATCGATCTGACCGTGCTGCTGACCCATATTGGCTTCGAGGAAGACAAGGCGCTTGCAGAACTGCTTGATCCGGCATGGGGCGTGGATATCATCATCGGCGGTCATTCGCATACTTTCCTTCGTGAGCCGGTAACCGTAAATAATATACTGATTGTGCAGGCGGGGACAGGAACGGATCAGATCGGAAGATTTGATATTACCGTGGATACAGACAACAACTGTGTATGTGATTACCGCTGGCAGAGCGTTCCGATCAATGCGGACCATTGTCCGAGGGATACCGCGCTGGAGGGTATCATCTCGTACTATAAGACGCAGACCGATGAAAAATACCAGCGAATGATTACAAGATTCAAGCGGCAGCTGACCCACCCGTCACGGTACAGGGAAACAGAGCTCGGCGGACTCTTTGCCGATATTATGAAGGAAAGCTTGCGCATGGATATCATGCTTCTCGGTTCCGGCAGTATCCGCAATCCCGAACTTGGACCGATTGTGCTTCTTTCTGATCTTGCGGAATGCTTCCCGTACAGCGATCCAATATATATGTGTCATATCACCGGTGCCCAGTTCCGGCGTATGATCCTGTATATGCTTCGGGATGAAGCATTGGATGGCGGTCATACAGAGTTTTATCAGCTTTCTGACGGACTTGAGGTTTTGTATGACCGAAGCACACACAGCTTCAGCAAGTTTGACTTTCATCAGATGCCGATTGAGGACGAACATATTTACACGGTCGGTATTCAGTCTTATCACTATAAAAACTTCGAAGCGATGTATTCAGTATCGATAGAGGAAATATCTCAGAACGGAAAACCACGCATGGTTGCGACAAACAGCCAGGAAATCCTGGAGGAATACCTCTCAAAGCATCAGAATCTCGACCGCAGTGTCAGCGGCAGACTGGTCATTCGTTGAAAACCGGATGCCGTTTTTTTCAAAAAACTTACAGCAATTTCATGAACCTACAAAAATATCTATCTACATAAAGGAGAACAATCATGGGACTTATTAAAGCAGCGCTCGGCGCAGCAGGCGGCGTACTCGCGGATCAATGGAAGGAATTCTTCTACTGTGATGCACTGGACATGAACACGCTGATGGTCAAAGGTCAGAAGCGTACCTCCGGCAGATCCTCCAACACAAAGGGTGAGGAAAATCTGATTTCCAACGGCTCTGTCATCGCGGTAGCCGACGGTCAGGCAATGATCATCGTCGAGCAGGGCAAGATCGTGGAATTCTGCGCAGAGCCCGGTGAATTTACATGGGATGCATCGACCGAACCGTCGATTTTCGCAGGTAACCTCGGCGACAGCATCAAGGATACCTTCCGTGCCATCGGCAAGCGTTTCACGTTCGGCGGCGATACGGGCAAGGATCAGCGCGTCTATTACTTCAACACCAAGGAAATCTCCGGCAACAAGTACGGAACCGCCAATCCCGTTCCGTTCCGCGTTGTCGTCAATGAAGAGCTGGGCTTCAAGCTGTCGGTTGATATCCGCTGCAACGGCGAATATTCCTACAAGATCGTCGATCCGATGCTGTTCTACACGAACGTCTGCGGCAATTCCGCACAGAGCTTTGACCGCTCGGAAATCGATTCGATTCTCAAGTCCGAACTGCTCAATGCACTCCAGCCGGCACTGGCGAAGCTGTCTGCCGCAGGTGTGCAGTACTACGAAATTCCCGCACACACCTTTGACATCCGCGATGCACTCAACGAAGTGCTCGACCGCGAATGGGGTGAGAAGCGCGGTCTGGAAGTTTTCTCGTTCAACGTCAACTCCCTGACCATTCCGGATGAGCAGAAGAAGAAGATCACCGAGTGGGAAGAAAACGCGATGACGATGAACCCGATGGTCGCAGGCTCCCGTCTGGTCGGCGCACAGGCTGACGCGATGCGTACCGCTGCCGCAAACGAAGGCGGCGCAATGCAGGGCTTCATGGGTATGGGTATGGCGATGAATGCAGGCGGCATGAACGCGCAGAACCTGTTTGCTATGGGTCAGCAACAGCAGCAGGCTGAGACACAGCGGATTCCTACCCAGCAGGCGGATCCTGTCCCGATGGGCTGGAAGTGTTCCTGCGGTGCAACCGCAACCGGCAAGTTCTGCCCCGAATGCGGCGCAAAGAAGCCCGAGGAAAAGCCGGCAAATGCATGGACGTGCAAGTGCGGCGCGACTGCGACCGGTAAGTTCTGTCCCGAATGCGGCTCACCCAAGCCTGCGGACGAGGGCTGGACCTGCTCCTGCGGTGCTGTCAACAAGGGCAAGTTCTGCCCCGAATGCGGCGCAAAGAAGCCGGCAGGTGTCCCGCAGTACAAGTGCGACAAGTGCGGATGGGAGCCCGAAAAGGGTGTCAAGCCGCCCAAGTTCTGCCCGGAATGCGGCGATCCGTTTGACGACGGCGATATACAGTAAATCACATCAAAATCGGTATCCTCCAATTAAAATCTAATGACCGATGGCGGATGGATCAATCGGCAGAAACAGCAGACGGATGTTCTGTTCGTTTGCCCGTCATCTGCCATCGGCTGCTTTTCAAAAAGGAGCAAAAGATATGGGATTTTTCAAGAAATTGTTTGAAAAGAAAGATTGTGAAATCTGCGGCGGCGAAATCGGTCTGCTCGGCAACAGAAAGCTCGTGGACGGCGACATGTGCAAGGTGTGTGCTGCGAAACTGTCTCCGTGGTTTGAAGACCGCAGAGAATCGACTGTTGCGCAGATCAAGGAACAGCTTGCATACCGTGAAGCGAATGCGGCAGAGCTTGCAAACAGCTTCCGTCCGACAAAAACGGTCGGCGACTATTACAAACTGTATGTCATGTACGAAGACGGCTGTCCGAGCAAGTTCGTTGTATCGAATGACGCGGATTATGTCGAAGAAAACGCCGATATCATCAAATTTTCGGATGTCACTTTCTGCAATGTGGATATACAGGAGGAACAAAACGAGCTGAAGAGGGAGAACGACGCCGGCGAGGAGGTCAGCTACAATCCGCCGCGATTCGAATATCGCTATGACTTCTGCATCGAGCTTGGCATTAGAAGCCCGTATTTTGACAATATTTCGTTCCAGATCAATCGCAACACCGTCGAGATGATATCCGTGATGCCGACGCAGCATTCCGCTGGTGCCCTCAAGCGTGCTTTGGCAGCAAACAATGCATTTGATCCTTCCAACAATCCGGAATTCCGGAAGTATCAGACTATGTGTGACGAGATCACAGAAATCGTCAGACAGGGACAGCAGGGTATACCCGCTGAAATGTCCGCTGTCCCGGATGTATCTTTGGAAGCAGCCAATGCGAGCGCTTCCGACACATTGGCTGTGAAAATCTGTCCCGCGTGCAATGCCGAGGTGACGGGAAAATTCTGCGATTACTGCGGAACGAAAGTAGAATAAGGAGAGATTGCTTTGGCACAATTACAGGAATATAAGTGTCCGTGCTGCGGCGGTGCGATTGCTTTTGACAGTACTGTTCAGAAGATGAAATGTCCGTACTGCGACACGGAATTTGAAATGGAAACGCTTGCATCCTATGACGAAGCCCTGAACACCGAGCAGGCCGACCGGATGGAATGGGAAACACAGGCGGGCTCAGAATGGGCTGAGGGTGAAACCGACGGACTGCGTGTCTACGTCTGCAAATCCTGCGGCGGTGAGATCGTCGGCGATGAAACAACGGCGGCAACTG
>SVRM01000158.1 GCA_015064785.1 Oscillospiraceae bacterium | reverse complement strand
GCAACCGATCTTGTCTGGGATCCCAATTCCAAGACGGAGCTTTCCCTGGCTGACCTATGCAAATCGGTCAAGCCCGAATATCTGATTATGACGCTCGGCGTCAACGGCGTGGCGATGATGGATGAAACCTGGTTCAAAACCGATTATCAGGGCATCATCAATATCATCCTGGAAAATTCTCCCGACACCAAGCTGATTCTGCAATCCATTTATCCGGTTGCGCGTTCCTATGAAAAACAGCAGTCCATCAACAACACCAAGATTCAGACGGCAAACCAATGGATTGTGCAGATTGCAAAAGCCAACGATCTGCCGTATCTGAATACCTACGAGGCACTTGTCGGTGATGACGGATATCTGCCGGAATCCTATCAGAACGGCGACGGTATGCATTTCAACGAAGTCGGTTTTGCGGCGGTTATGGATTATGTCAAGTCGCATCCCCTGACTTGATTTGGAAAAATAAACACTATTTGCAATTACGAAAGGAAACAATCAATGAAACTTACAAGAATTTTTACAGCACTGCTTCTTTGCATGACACTTCTTTTTTCGATGACCGCTATGATCTCCTGCGGCGGTGGTGACGGTGAGAGCGAGGAAACCCGTGATCCGAACAAGGCACCTGCAACGCTGGACAGCATTTACACCGCAGTATCCGCTGTTGTTCCCGGTGCGGATAAGCTGGTTGACGCACAGGCAAGCCGTCTCGGCGGATTCTTTAACGGTGCGGCACCAGAAGACTTTGCATCCCACAAAATTGTGCTCCAGTCTATGTCTACCTCCATTGACGAAATCGGTATCTTTGAAGCAAAGACCGCAGAGGATGTCAAGAAAATCGAATCCATGATCGATGAATTCTTCGATTTTTATTTGAGCCTGTGGAACGATGACTATCTTGCGGAAGAAAAGCCGAAGCTGGAAAATGCAGAGCGCGTCACCTCCGGCAACTTCGTCATGTATGTCATCCTTGACGACGATGCCCGCGCCGCAGCCATCACCGCATTTGAAAACGAAACCAAGTAATCACCAGAAGAAAAGCAAAAGCATCGGAGCGATCCGGTGCTTTTTGATAGGACAAGACATATGACTTTACCATCAATCAAAGATAAATTCCGTATGACAGAGGAACAGCGGCAGTTTTATAAAATGACAGCCGCACTGACTCTGCCGATCGCGCTTCAGAATCTGATGGATACCGCGGTATCCGGCGCGGATGTCCTGATGCTGAATTTTGTCAGTGAATCGGCGATTTCCGCAGCTTCTCTTGCCGGACAGGTGCAGTTTGTGCTGAACATGATCTTCTACGGTCTGTCATCCGGTACTGCCGTTCTCTGTGCACAGTACTGGGGACGCGGCGACAGGAGAACCATCGAAAAGATCATGGGTATCTCCCTGCGCATATCTGTTTGTATTTCGATGCTGTTCACGATGGCGGCGTTGTTTGCGCCCGGTGTGATTATGAAAATCTTTACCGATGATACAGAGCTGATTGCGCTGGGTATCCGGTATCTGCGCGCGGTTGCACCGAGTTATGTGCTGACCGGCTTTGCGACGATGTATCTGTGCGTTATGCGCTCGGTCGAACGGGTTGTGGTTTCGGCGGCTGTACATTCAACAGCGGTGCTTGCCAACATTGTGCTGAATGCCTGTTTTATTTTCGGCTGGGGACCGTTTCCATCGCTTGGTATTTCCGGTGTTGCGATTGCGACCTCAATTACCCGTGGACTCGAAGTCCTGTACTGTATTCTTGACGCGGCGGTATTCTGCCGTGTGATCCGCTTCAAGGTCGGTGACCTGTTTGCACGCCGCAAGGTGTTGATGCGTGACTTTATCCGCTATTCCGTGCCTGCGATGGGCAATGACATGGTATGGGGGCTGGCGTTTTCGATGTATTCCGTCATTCTCGGTCATTTGTCCTCCGATATTGTCGCCGCTAATTCCGTGACAACGGTGGTTCGTTCGCTCGGTACCGTTGTCTGCTTCGGCGTGGCATCGTCCGGCGGCATCATTCTCGGAAAGGCCATGGGCGAAAATCAACTGGAAAAAGCAGAACTGTATGCCAAACGGCTTTTCCATCTGTCGATGGGAACAGCACTTGCCGGCGGACTTGTCGTGCTTGCCATCCGACCGTTTTTGCTGTCATGGATGAACCTGACGGAAACGGTATACGGCTATCTGAGCGTCATGCTGCTGATTACGTCGTACTACATCATGGGTCAGTCCATCAATACCATGCTGGTATGCGGTGTGTTCCGTGCGGGCGGTGATGTCCGGTTTGGACTGAAGATGGATATTGTGGCGATGTGGATCTACGCCGTACCTGTCGGATTTCTGGCAGCATTTCTGCTCAAGCTCCCGCCGCTGTGGGTATATTTCATTCTGTGTCTGGACGAATTTGTCAAGATGCCGGTGGTTTTCCTGCATTACAAAAAGAAAAAGTGGCTCTGCAATATTACAAGAGCGGAGACGGACTGAAATTTGAAAGATTCCTTGATTTGAAATCGAGGAATCTTATTTTCGTGCGGAGGTGCGGCAAAACTCGCGTACCGCGCGAGTTCGGCTCAGAAAACACGTTATTGTAAATCTGTGCGTGTTATGATATACTATATCCGGAAGCAGGGCCCGGCTTACTATTATCATGTGAGGTATCACGATGAATCATATTGGTCAGAGAATCAAGGAGCTGCGTAGAAAGAACGATCTGACGCAGGAAAAGCTTGCGGATTTTCTCGGTGTCACCTACCAATCCGTTTCAAAATGGGAGTGTGGAACAACGATGCCGGATCTTGCGCTGATCGTGCCGTTGGCAAGGGTGCTTGGCGTTACAACGGATGAACTGCTTGGTATGAAGCCTGTGGAAGCAGATGAACGCAAAGTTTATTTTGATGCGGAATTTTTCCAGCACTGGAAAAAGGATCACGCGCGGGATCTGGAAATCGCAAGACAGGCAGTGGCGGAATATCCGGGGGACTGCCGGTATCTGTATTGGCTTGCAAGTGACGAATGGTACGTCGGAACCGGCGACGAATGTATGGGGACTGACGAAGAAACGGAACTTTTAACAAGTGCCGTCCGTCATTATGAAATGGTGCTTGAACACTGCGAGGATGCGGAACTGCGCCGCCGTACCCTGTTCGGACTGGTACACGCCTGCCGCGATCTTGGACAGTACGACGATGCAAGAACCTATGCGGAGATGGTTTCCGAAGCACCCGAATCCACGAGGGAAGATGCGTTGATGCTGTGTCTGCAAGGCGAGGAACTGAAAACGCTGTATAAAAAGCGCATTATGAAAGCACTTGTGACACTGAACGGCGCACTGTCCCAGCTCTGGTATTATGAAGATGAACCCTGTGAGGAAGCGCTGAATGCCGAGGAAGCTGCGATCAAAGCCGTGATCACGGACGGAAACTATCAGCATTTTCACATTTCGCTTGCGATGATTTGGCAGGAACGGGCGCGAATGGCGATGCGGAACGGCGATCACGATGCGGCAGTTTTTGCATTGGAAACGGCGATGGTTCACGCAAAGCACTTTGATGAGATGGCGGAGGGTGGTATCGAGCGGTACACCTGTCCGATTCTCGACGGCTATACCGAAGATCACAGAGGGGACAGAAAAGACGAGAGCTGGAGCATGACAGGCTCGGTTCGTGATTTTGTTCACCTTCCTGTTTTTGATGCTCTTCGGGAACGGGATGATTTTATGAAAATCTTTGGATAAATAAAAACGGGGTTGCTGCAGAATCGAAAACTGCAATAACCCCGAAATCTATATTTGAATCAGTACGAACCCAGCCGCTTGACCTCAGCAACGATTGCACGGAAGTTGTCAAGGGAAACGGAATTGGGGATCGAGTGATCGGAGGAGAAGATATAGCCGCCCCTCTCTTTCATTTTCGGCACATATTTCCGGATCTCCTCAATGATAGCTTCTTTGTCATCCCACAGTACTGCATTGATGCCGCCGTGGAAGACGAGCTTGTCGCCGTACTTTTCCTTGAGCAGAAGCGGCTTCATGCCGGCCTTGACTTCCAGAGGGTTCAGTGCATCGACACCGATTTCGATCAGGTCGTCGATGCGGTCCATGATACAGCCGCAGGAGTGCAGATGGACATAGATGCCGCGTTCATGCGCCCAGTCGCAGGCCTTCTTATGGAAAGGCTTGAGCAGCTCGCGGTACATCTCGTTTGAGAAGAACATGTTGTTCTTGTAGCCCATGTCATCCGGCCAGGAGATGCAGTCGATCTTATAACCGGCGGCAAGGATTTTATCAAAGCACGCAAGGTCAAGGTTCAGATACGTATCGAACATATCCATGACCCAGTCTGGCTCCTCGTACATGGCGACAAGCAGTGTTTCCGTGCCGACCATCCACGAATGGGTGACGTCAAAGCCGAACCAGAAGTTACCTGTGATCCAGCGACCCTCGGCGACCCAGCGGTCATAGTTCTGCTTCAGATAGTTCCAGTTCACGCGGTCATCGGAATAGGTCATGCGCGCCTTGGCTTCTTCCCATGCCTCGGGAGAATTGACCTTCATGGAAATGAACTCCGGTGTGGAATCCTCCAGCTTGAAGCTCTTCTGGGTTGCACCCCAGCCGGTTGTGTAAATGCGGTATTCGTCGGTTTCCTCGATGGTCTGCGACGGATAACGCGGGGAATTGTCGCAGCCGATACCGGCAGTCAGGTCGATGTCAAAATACTTTGTCCATTCGATGTCGGTCGGCAGACCTTCTTTGTGCCAGCGGCGGAAGGTGCCAGCCCACGGACTGTCAATGATCGGAATGCGGTCGGCTTCGCGGTGCTCGTACATGCGGCGGAAGCGTTCTTTGGATGTCATGCTCATACTGCTTCTCCTATTCTGATTGCTGGGGAATATTTACATATCCCCGAACTTTTCCAGCAGCTTTTCCAGCTGGCGGTTGATGGTTTTTTCGTTTGAAGCCCAGGTAGATGCGATATCGCGCTTGGTATTCATTGTCATGTAAATCAGCGTGTTTGCGATGTTGCCCGGGTCGTAGATTTCACCGAGGTCATAATGGCGGTTGGCAAAGATGAGATCAAGCATCTCGCGGCTTTCCTCGTCTCGGGAAATCTTGCCCTGAAGGTTGACGTTGTAGT
>SVRM01000032.1 GCA_015064785.1 Oscillospiraceae bacterium | reverse complement strand
GTATGGTTGCCGCGGTTGCGGCAGAACTGCGAAACCGACTGATCGGCGGGCGCGTCGATAAGATTTCCCAGCCGGAAAAAGACGAAATCACGCTGGCGGTACGTGTTGCCGACGGATCGTATGCACGTGTGTGCATCTCCGCGGGCAACAACAATCCGCATATCAATATTACGGAAAAACAAAAAGAAAACCCGATGACAGCGCCGATGTTCTGTATGCTGCTGCGCAAGCATCTGTCGGGAGCACGGGTGCTGTCGGTCGTGCAGTGCGGCTTTGAGCGTGTGATCGACCTCGCATTTGAATCACGTGACGAAATGGGGTTTGTTGTCACACGGCATATCATGGCGGAGATCATGGGCAAATACTCCAACATCATCTTCTGTGACGGCGACTATAAAATTCTGAATGCAATCAAGCCGGTTGACTTTTCGACGAGCCAGAAGCGGCAGGTATTGCCGGGAATGCGGTACGAAATGCCGCCGGCACAGGAGAAAATCAATCCACTGGATGAAACGGAAGACGGATTTGCCATGCAGGCAGAACGCGCCAACCCGGATCAGTCGGCTGACAGATTCCTTGTCAACACCTATCTCGGCATTGCGCCCGTGACGGCAAGGGAAATGGTATTTACCGTCTGCGGCAGAACCGATGTCACCATGTCGGCGATGCCTGCGAATCTTTTGTGGAAGTCATTTTCTGCGGTAATGGATGTCATCCGCGAGGAACGGTTTACGCCGATGCTTCTGACCGATCCCGAGAGCGGCAAGCCGGTTGAGTATGCCTTTATCCCGACATTCCAGTACGGACAGGGCGTTGCGGCAGAGACACTTGCGTCGTTTGGGGAATTGATCGACCACTATTTTGACGAGCGCGACCATGTGGATCGCGTCAAGCAGCGGGCGTCGGATATTTTCAAGCTGCTGACCAACGCCGAGGCGCGTCTGAACAAAAAGATTGCACAGCAGGAAAAGGAGCTTGCCGACTGCGCCGAGAAGGAAACCTACAAGAAGTTCGGTGATCTGGTGACGGCGAACATCTGGCAATTACAGCGCGGCATGACCGAGGCAGAGCTGGTCGATTACGAAACGGAAGACCTTTCTACAGTGAAGGTTGCGCTCGATCACCGACTGTCGCCTTCGCAGAATGCACAGAAGTATTACAAGCGCTACAACAAGGCAAAAAACGCGGAAATTGCGCTGACCGAGCAGATTCTGCTGGCGCAGGAGGAGCTTGACTACCTCGCAACGGTGTTTGATGCGCTGACACACGCGGAAACGGAAGCCGATCTTGACGAAATCCGCGACGAGCTGTACCATGCCGGTTATGCATCGCGCATGAAGGCCTATGCACAGCGCAAGAGCAAGCAGGTAAAGCCGCTCGAATTTCGCACAACGAACGGCTACCGCGTGCTGGTCGGCAAGAACAACCACCAGAACGAGTACATCACGCACAAGCTGGCGGGTAAGAACGACATGTGGTTCCACATCAAAAATGAGCCCGGTTCGCACGTTGTCATGTTCTGTGAGGACGACTGGGAAAATGTGCCGGAGGTCGATTACACAGAAGCGGCGACGATTGCGGCTGTCTACTCGAAAGCAGGCGAGGCAAAGCACGCGACGGTGGACTACACGCACGTGCGCAACCTCAAAAAGCCGCCGAGTGCCAAGCCCGGTATGGTCATCTACCACAAGAACTGGTCGGCGTATGTTACACCCGATGCGAAGCTGGTTGAGGGGTTGCGGGTGTCGGCGAAAAAGGGAATCTGAACAACTGCAAGGCTCCGGTGTCTGTTTTGTGGGACGGATACCGGGGTCTTTAGTTTTTTTGTTGAAGTATTGACATATATGGTGATTTGTGGTATACTTGGATTGCAGAGCGCTGTTATGAAAGCCGGTTGACATGTCTGACTTATGAAGGAGGATTGGGGATGAAGAAGCGAACAAAAATTGTCTGGATCATTGCTTGCATTGGTGTTCTTCTGGGGCTGGCTGCCGGAATTGTTTTTGCGCAGTTCATGCGGACAGACTCACCGCATGCTGTCACGGAAGCCGGCGGTGTTTTTATGGAATGGGTGGAAGAACCAAGTCGCGAACTGCTGGTTTATCAGATCCGGAACAGCTCGGGAAATCCGGTTTACGGATCTTATTATCGGTTGGAATTTCAGTTTCTTGGCTGTTGGTATCGCTTGATGTACCGTGCCGGTGCCACCTATGATCTTGGCGGAATTGTGGTCGGTGAGCGTACCGACACGGTGCAATGCAGAGAAAAACCGACGCAGTTATATGCATTTCTGCCGCCCGGAAACTATCGCATCGTGCAGCGATTTTACACGGTCGAGGATCATGTCCTGTATGAAAACCGTGATAAATATTTCGATCTTTATCTGGAATTTGAACTTGATTGATGAAAAAGCCCCGTCGGTCTGTCTGTTTTGACAGGTCGGCGGGGTGATTGTTTTAATTGGAAGTCAAATATTCAGTTCAGTGTACGGTATTCATCTGTCAGCCCTGCAAGATAATCAAGTGAAACATTGTAATACCGTGCGAGAATGATGTATTTGTCGATGCCCATTTTCTGAACACCGTTTTCCCATTTGCCGATTTGCTGACGGGTGGTTTGCAGAAGTGCGGCGATTTCGTTTTGAGACAGGTGCAGTGCTTCTCTGACTTCGCGGAGACGTTTGTATGATGAAAATTCCATATTTTTTTCCTTATATGTATTCATGATGAAAATATTATATCATGAAACCATGTCTAAATGCAAAATAAATATTGACAAGTGCCTTAAAAGGTGCTATAATATTTTCAAGAATCTTTTAAGGTGCATTGGAGGCAAAAACAATGAATATGTTTGAGGAGCAACTATGGAACTACTATCAAATGATTCGTCCGCAAAAACAGAGTGAGGAAAAAATGCATCTTCTTGATGTTTTATTGGAGAAGGAAGATGCCATGCGTGAAACATTTACACCAAAACAAACATCACTGTTTTTTCAATACAATGACAGTGTTGGACAATACCATTTGCAAAATGAACAGGAAGTGTTTATCCATGGCGTTCAGATTACTTTGGCGTTGTTACAGAATATTTTGAAAATGATACATAACAATCCCTTCAACGGATGATGGTATATCGTTACACATTCATCCATGTGCGCATAAATGCAGTACGCAGGTCTTCTGCAATCTTCCGCATGACTTCCGCATTCACCTTGCAGACCTGACGGTCATAGGTGTACAGTCCGTTGATCTCATCCTCAACATCGGTGATTTGCGTGTATATCGTTACACACAAGCCGCGGTCGATCATCGGCAGAACCTCGTCACGGTAGAGCTTTTCGAGAGCCTCTGTCAGCGCGGCAGGGGTGGACAGCGTTTTGTAGCCGTAGCTTTTCTCGGTATTGAAGACGTGTCCGTCGATCTTACAGGCATAACCGCCGAATTCTGACAGAACGAGTGGGCGACATCCGTCCGATTTCAGATTCAGACGGCGGAAGTAGACATGCTCCGACTGCACATCGCTTTCTTTGCCAAAGAACCAGCCGGAGGTGGCATCCCAGATGCGCGTCGGGTCGGTTTCGCGGTACCGGCGGTACATCGCATCGGCATCAAACTGTCCCCAGCCCTCGTTGAAGATGGTGTAATAAACCACGGACGGATGGTTGTACAGCAGCGCTGTCATGCGGTCGGCGGCTACGGTGAAATACTGCTTCTGGCGTGCGGATGCGTGACGGCGGATGCCGCGGCGAAGGCCGACGGTCGGGAGTGCGGTGTCACGCAGGAAGGAATAGGTGCCGTTGTTGACAAAGTCCTGAAAGACACAGATGCCGCAGTGATCGCAAGTGTAGTAAAAATACGGGTCATCGAAGCGGATGTGCTTGCGTAAGGTGTCAAAGCCGAGTGATTTTACGGCTTCGATGTCGGATCGGTATCCGTCAGGCGTGGCAGGAAGATCGATGCCGTCGGGGTAATACCCCTGATCGAGCAGACCGTGGAAATAGTGCGGCTTTCCGTTCAGACACAGCACGGCGCGGCCGTTGACCGTTTCTGTGGTGATTGTCCGGAGCGCAAAATAGGAGGAAACGGTATCCTCGCCGCATGTAAGTGTGAAACGATATACATGCGGATCGTCCGGCGTCCAATGATGCGGGTTTGATATGTGAATCGTTACACTTTCGTTGCGGAAGGAAACGGATTCTGTACCGGCTTCTGTCTGGTAACGCAGTGTTTTGGTCAGCGTTTCTCCTCCGGTGACTGTGATCGTGACGGAATCGAGTGTCGGTGTGATGCGCAGGTCACGGATATAATTTTCCGGGACACATTCCACCCATGGCATTCCGCGCATACCGGAGGTTGGCGTATACCACATTCCGCCGCGGCTGTTCGACTGTTTTCCGTAGGGAATGTCCGGATCAAGCGGATCGCGGACAAAAACGGTCAAGGGGTTTTCGCCGGCTGTGACATAGTCTGTGATATCAAAGGTTACAAGACATGGAAAGCTGATCTGTTCATCAAATGTATGCCCCGATAGTGTAACGATACACATCTGGTCGATAGGCGGTAAGTGCAGCAGAACGCGACCGGACAAATCGGATGCGGACAGCGAAACTACGGTTTCGTACAGCCATGCTTCGCCGGCATCCAGTGTTTTGCAGATGCACGATAAGCTGGATTCCGGCGGGAATGGCAGGTGGATGGCACCGAGCGGGGTACGGGTTCCGTCGGCTTCGTTGACACAGGTCAGATTCCAGTCGGAGAGGATGCGGCAGGTATCATCCGAACGGCGCAATGCAGGACGCGGATACGCATGATGCCAGTCCTCTCCGCCGTCGGTATCCGGTGTTGTCAGTGTTTTATTATAATAATAGGAAGGTTTCATAACGGTTCCTCGTTTCGGTTGGTATGGAATACTGTTATTATACCACATTGCCAGGGGCGATTACAAGAGAGAGGGCTGTTTTTCTGCAAGATTTATCCTGCAAAAATGATTGACAGATGCACGGAATTGTGGTATCATTGAAAAAAGCAGAAAGGACGCTTTGGTGATGTGCTGAATTGCACCTGTTCCTGCCATCCGGCATCACAGGCAGGTGATTTTGCACCGACAAAAGCGGGCAGTGATTTCCAAGCCGTAAAACGGATTTACCAAATAACCAAGAAAGGATTCTTTCGTCAAACGAAAGTCGGATTACCAAATGAAAGAAGTGCATCTGATCTGTAACGCCCATCTCGACCCCATCTGGCAGTGGGAGTGGGAAGAAGGTGCGGCGGCGGCGCTGTCGACCTTCCGTGCGGCAGCTGACCTGGCCGATGAATTTGATTACATTTTCTGTCACAATGAAGTGACGCTGTATAAGTATATTGAAGAATATGCGCCTGCACTGTTTTCCAAAATCAAGCGGCTGATCCGCGAGGGGCGCTGGCATATTATGGGTGGCTGGTATCTTCAGCCCGACTGCAACATGCCCTCCGGCGAGAGCTTTGTGCGGCAGATTCTGGTCGGACATCGCTACTTTGCCGAAAAATTCGGTGTCAATCCGACGACTGCGATCAACTTTGACGCATTCGGACATTCCTCCGGTCTGCCGCAGATCATTTCCAAATGCGGACAGGACAGTCTGATTCTCGCGCGTCCGGGCAACGATCCGATTCCGGCAAGACAGTTTGTCTGGGAAGGGGTTGACGGCTCGCAGATCAAGGTGTTTGCGTCCAACCACGGCTACAATTCTCCGCTCGGTCATGCCGCGGAAGCGATCAGAAACCGCATGGCTTCACAGGAAGAAGATGTTATCTGTGTACTCTGGGGTGTCGGCAACCATGGCGGCGGTCCGTCCCGGCGTGACCTTGGCGACATTGATGCAATGAAGGCGGAGCTTGGGGATTCTGTTGAAATTCTTCATTCCACGCCGGAGCATTTCTTTGCAAAGCTGGATCCGGAGGTCATTCACCGCGGTGCGCTCCGCACGGTGATGCCCGGCTGCTATACCTCCATGGTGCAGATCAAACAAAAACACGCGGCGCTGGAAAATGCACTGTATACTGCGGAAAAGCTGTGTTCTGCTGCGGCGCTGCGCGGGTTGATCGAATATCCCGAAAAAGAGCTGGATGAGGTGACGGAAGATCTGCTCAATGCGGAATTCCACGACATTCTGCCCGGTTCCTCGGTTCGCGCGGGCGAGGAAAACGGTCTTCAGTTGCTCGATCACGGTCTGCTTTTGTGCAGCCGTCTGCGTGCAAGGGCGTATTTTGCGCTGTCCGGCGCACAGCCGCGTGCGGCAGAAGGGGAATTCCCTGTTCTGGTTTTCAACCCGAATCCCTACGAATGGGAAACGGAAATCGTCTGCGAGATGATGCTCGCCGATCAGAACTGGTCGGACACGGTGGTCTCTCACATGCGTGTCTGCAACGAAGCGGGCGAGGTGATTGCGGCGCAGGTCATCAAGGAAGAGTCGAATCTGAATCTCGACTGGCGCAAACGCTTTGTCTTCCGCGCACCCCTGCGTCCGATGGACATCACGCGCTTCTCCGTTTATGTGGACTTTGAAGACGCAAAAGAAAAAACACCGCTGGCGCGCGGCGGGGATTTCGTCTTTGATGCATCCTTTGCCGACGGCGGCAGAACGGTGAATAAGCATATTGAGATTGACGGAAAAACCGGTCTTCTGCGCTCGTTTGTGCTGGACGGACGCGAACTGATTTCCGACGCGGCTCCTCTGGGGGTCAGAGGGGCATTCCTGCCGGTCTTTTATGAGGACAATCCCGATCCGTGGGGCATGGGCGGATTTCAGCTGTCCGGGATGGGACGCAATCCGCAGACATTTGCTTTGATGGATGTGCCGGAGGGCGAAACCATCAAGGACGGTCCGTTTGTCGGTATGATGCCGGTGCAGGTGACGGAAGACGGCGCAATCTGCACGGTTGTGGAATGCTTCTTCCGTCGGGAAAACACACATGTGCGTATGGAATACACGCTGTACAAGACCCGCTCGGCCATTGATGTCCGTGCTGATGTCTTCATGGGCGATGCCGACCGGATGCTCAAGCTGGCGCTTCCGCTGACCGACTGCGGCGATGTCATCGGACAGACGGCGTTCGGTACGGAGGTGCTGTACCGTGACGGACGCGAAAATGTTGCACAGCGGTTTGTCGGTCTGCGCGGGGAAGGCGGTGCTGTTACGGTGCTGTTCAACCGCGGTACCTACGGTTCGTCCTATGAAAACGGCGTTCTGTCGATGTCGCTTGTGCGCGGTGCGTCGTACTGTGCGCATCCGATCAACAACCGTCCGATCATTCCGTCCGACAAGTTTGTGAAAAAGATCGACATGGGCGAGCGTGATTTCTTCTTCCGTCTGGACCGCGTGGGAGAGGCGTCTCTGGAGCGGCTTGCGTGGGAATACAACGTGCCGCCGTATGCATGTAATGTTTTCCCGGCTGAATCGGGACTTGCCGATACGGTTCCTGCCGCACCGGTGGTGCCGACGGTTTCCGACCGCGACATCGTTCTGATTACGATGAAAAAACAGCACGGTGCGGATATGTATCTTATGCGCCTTCTCAATAACAGCGCACAGAACAAGGATTGCGTGCTGTCGGTCGGCGGCAAGACGGTTCCTCTGCGGTTTGGCCGTTATGAAGTGAAAACGGTACGGTATGACGGTACCGGACTTGCGGTATCCGATCGGATCGAGATTTGATGGCTGTTTGAAAATCTGCTTGGAGGAATCAAAATGATACAAAACTTTCCTTACCATCCCGGGCGTGCATCTGTCGCGTTTGCCATGGAGGACTACTATATCTGGGACTGTTCGGTGATTTATGCGGAGGGCAGATATCATATGTTTTCGTCCCGCTGGCCAAAAAAATACGGATTTGGCTGGAACTGGCTGCTCAATTCCGAAATTGTTCATGCGGTATCCGATACACCACAGGGACCGTACGAATTTGTCTCTGTTGTTCTGCCGCGCCGCGGACGGGAATACTTTGACGGTATGAACACGCATAATACCTGTATCAAGGCGTGGGGCGGGAAATATTATCTTTATTATATGGGTACGACCTATCCCGAGGATATGCCGTGCGAGGGCGGGGTTGTCTCTCCGGAGCATGGACTGGAAATCTGGAATCGCAAGCGCATCGGTCTTGCGGTCGCCGATCACATAGACGGACCGTATGTTCGTTGTGATGCGCCTCTGCTGGAGCCGCGCGGTGCTGCGTACTGGGATTGCACCTGCACGACCAATCCGTCTGTCGTGATTTTGCCGGACGGCGAAACCTATATGATTTACAAATCGCGTGCCGGAGCCGGACTGCCGCTGAAGCTGGGCATTGCTCATGCACCGACACCCGCCGGACCCTTCACAAGGCTGTCCGATCAGCCGATTCTGCAATTTGAGGATTCCGATGCTCACATTGAGGATCCGTTCATCTGGTACGATGATGCCCGGGGTGTCTTTTGTCTGATCGCCAAGGACGATGTGAAAAACGGTTCGTTTGGCATTACCGGAGAGTGGGGTGCGGGATTCTACGCTGAAAGCACGGACTGCATGAATTTTGCGATTGCGCCCGCGCCGAAGGTTTATTCCCGCACGGTCACATGGAAGGATGGGACTGTGACGACGCAGGGCAATCTCGAGCGACCGTCGCTGCTCTTTGACGAAAACGGTAGACCGACGCATCTGTTCTGTGCAACGGGGCGTGCAGCCTCTCCGTATTCGTTTGAGGATACCACCTTCGTTGTTTGTATCCCGCTGGAAAAGTGAAAAAAACAGCACCGTCAAAGGCTGAGCCTCTGGCGGTGCTGTTTTTTGGGATGGGGATTTATCGGTTCAGTACGGAAACGAACTGTTCCGCGTGGCGCTTGAGCGCTTCAAAGGATTCGTCGCTGATGTGATGTTCCAGCTTACATGCGTCGTCAGCAGCAACCTCGGGGGCAACACCGAGCGCGGTCAGAAGTGCTGTGATGACACGGTGACGCTCGTAGATCTTGTTTGCGACCTCCACACCGGCGTCGGTCAGGGTCAGCGCCCCGTCACGTGCCATGAGGACATAGCCGCCTTCCCGGAGCAATCCGATGGCGCGGCTGACACTTGGCTTCGATACGCCCATGTATTCGCTGACGTCGACAGAACGGACAACACCGCTCTTTTTGGACAGGACATGGATCGTTTCTATGTACATTTCTCCGGATTCCAACAAATGCATACCGCGTACCTCCTATCATTTGTATTTCTATTATTATACCAGAAATTTGTGTACAATTCAAGACAGAGGCTGCATGATTTGCTGAAAATTTTTCGGATTTTCTAAAAACAGATTGGATTTACTGCTTTTTTGCGGACATTTTTTTCAGGGCTGCCATACCGGCGATCATACCGACGGGGAAGATGACGGCGATGAGCATACCGACCTTCAGCTCGGTTTCGGCACCGGCGGGAATGATTGCCTTGACCGCTTCAAAGCCGTCCTTTGCGGCACCCGAGATCACGCCGACAAGCCCCGGTCCGCCGCCGCATCCGACGTCACCTGCCAGTGCGAGCAATGCGAACATTGCCGTGCCGCCCGCAGGATATGTTGCCGCAGCTGTGGTGAAGACACCGGGCCAGAAGATACCGACGGAGAAGCCGCAGATGCCGCATCCGATGAGCGACAGAATCGGGTGGGGCGCAAAGACAGTCAGAAGGTAGGAGAAGATGCACAGTGCCGCCGAGATGACAATGAAACGCTGGACGTTCATACGCGAGCCGAGCTTGCCGTAAATCAGGCGGGACAGACCCATCATCAGCGCGAATGCACACGGACCGAGCAGGTCGCCGAGGGTTTTGGAGACACCGAGTCCCCTCTCCGCAAAGTACGACGACCACTGGCTCATCGCCTGCTCCGATGCACCGGCGCACAGCATTAAGAAAAACAGCAGCCAGAAAATTTTTGCCGAGAACAGCCTGGAAAGCGGAATTTTGTCCTCCTCCGCGACGAGTACATGCATCGGGACAAAGGCATACAAAAAGGTGTTGAACAGCGGAAGCAGCGCCCACAGGAATGGCAGAAACTGCCAGTGATCGGTGCCGACGGTCACAAAATAGACGGTGGACAGGATGACGACTGCCATATGACCCCAGCAGTAGAACGAATGCAGGACACTCATGGCTGCGGCTTTTTCATCCCCGGGGAGCGATTCGACGATTGGGGAGATCAGAACCTCGGTCAGACCGCCGCCGATGGCATTGAGGAACATGGCGATGACAATGCCGGTGAACGGATCGATGAGGAAGGGCAGGGTACCGAGCGATACCAGCCCCAGCACGGCGAAGACGTGGGCGGCGACAATGGACGGACGGTAGCCGATGCGGTCAACATATTTGGCGCTGATTAAGTCAACGATGATCTGGATGACGAAGTTCATTGTGATCAGGGCGCTGATTTTGGACAGCGGAATATCGAAGTGATTCTGGAAGGTTACGAACAGCAGCGGGGGTAGGTTGTTGATGATGGCTTGTGTGATGTAGCCGAGGTAGCTTGCATAGAGGGTGTGTTTGTCTGTGAGCTTCACGGGGTATTCTCCTTTGAATGTCAAAAAATCGATACTATTATATCGCAAATCGACAGAAAATGCAAGGGGTGCAAAATTGATTGTTTGTTGTGAACAAAAACAATGGAATATATTTGTGCGATATATAGAAATTCTGTTGGGCGGATAGAAATTGTAGACATAAGATTGACAATGTGATATAATGAAATTGAAAGAACATACCATTTGTTGAATTGACAGAAATGGTGAGAATGAATATGTATCGGAGGATTTATGTCAAAATATAGGGTGTATGTTTATTTGTTTCTATCTATATTTCTGCTGTGTGCCTGTGAAGTAACTGAAACCCCGCCACCCGTTGAACATACACAGATTACAGGACGTTACTTGCTTATGCCATTGGAAATGCCTGCCAACGAACAAAATTTGATTTTGAACGGTCAGACCATGATGTTTTCCGAGCATAATTATTTCATAAACGGTCAAATCTGTCTGCGTGACACAAGACTGTCCGAGGATCGGTATGCACATCCCATACACATCCGTTACAGCTCGGACGGCGTAATGACCACAGTCGAGGAGGATGTCTATCTGACGGCGAATACGGTCAACGGTCTTGACGGCGACAAGGTCCGGTTCGATACAACCCTATTTCTGCCGACCTCCGACGGCGGATATGTCTCCATGGTGCATGATGACAAAAATGAAACCGTCCGCGTTGTGAAAACCGATACAGATTACCGCATTACAAGCGAAAGTGAATCGATTCCGACCGCAGACATGACCCCGCCCGATGCCCGGTTTCAAGCGCGGCTTCTGTATATTTCGGACGATGCAATTCTGTTTTATAACCGATATGAACCCACATCATTTTGGATATTTGACGGGGCGCTGATCAGGCACGGTGTATTTCAGACGGCATCCCAGTTGTCCGACGGTTACCGTGCATCCGACGGCAGTGTCATCCTCTGCTGTCAGGACGGTTCCGCTCTGCGGTATGATCCGCTTACCGATACGGTTTTGCCTGTGACACTGCATACAGACACCGAAAACTACCGCCGTGCGGAGCAGATATTCTACACGGACGGTGCCGTGTATCTGTTCTGCCGGGAAGCGGTCTATGTTCAGCGGGACGGGGTGGAAACGCTGCTGATTGATTTTGCACAGTCTTATGTATCATGGAAAGACATTTCCGTCGCCGATGTGATGGACGGAGATCGGTTTCTCATCTGGTATTACGATGCCATGACGGAGCTTTCCTCTCCCGCGATCTTTGCACCCGATACCGTCGGTGTGCCCGTGGACCGCAGGACCTTCCGCGTGGCTTCCGCATACTGTTCCAATGAGGAACGGGATTTCCTTACGTTGGCTGTCAATCACTTCAATCGGGAAAATGAGAAGTGGTTTGCGGAATATACCGACCTTGATGCGGCATTTTCCCACTCGGATTCTGCGGCGGCGCAGATTGGCGGAGGAGAGTATGCCGCTGTGACCGATCTTCTGCGTGCCGATCTGGAAGCGGGGATGGAATACGATCTGTATCTGATCGGTTATGCCTACGGAACACAGGATTATCTGAACATGCTCGACGGAAAGGACTGCCTTTATGATATGGCAGCCTGGCTTGCCGATTTTGCATTGACCGACAGCCTTTGTATGCTTGCACAGCAGGACAGCGGTGCTGTCTATGCCCTGCCCGTTTCCGCGCAATATCACACATTTCTGACAACGGACGCCCTTTGTCCCACAGAGCAGGGATTGACATGGAATGCATTTGCCGATCTCGTTCGGTCTGTGACACCGGACGGCGGCGCGCCGCTGTTTGATCGGGATGCGTCCCTTACACTGATGACATCACGAACGCTTGATTTCATTGGCGGTGAAGCCTGCGATTTTCTGTCGGATGCTTTTCCGGATACGGTCGATGTCATATCAGCACTCAAAGAAAATGCCGACAACCGATATTACGATCACGGTTACCGGGGGAAACTGTCGACGGGCGGCGGTACGCTGATTGCAGAGGGCAATCCCATCGGTGATCTTGCTGCCGGAAAGATTCGGATGCTGCATTTGCGTCTGGACAGCGGCGGCGGTACGCAGGCACTGCTCGCGGCACTGTCGGCGGAAAATGCCGCATGGCAGTTCTGCGGCTATCCGACCGGAGACGGCGGCAAACCGGTTGTCAACGCGCGTCTGACAGCACGGGCGGCGGTGCATACCGAAGCCGATGACGGCATAAAAGCACTCCTGTCCCTGCTGTACAGTGATGAAATTCAGACCTCGTCTGTTTATTTGCGCGGTGCCTTGCCGGTAACCAAATCGGCATTCAGTACATTGCTCATGCCCGGAATCTTCCATATAGATAAAATTACCGTACCGCAGTCAAACGGTAAGGTGAACACACAGATTATGGCATACCATATATTGACTGACGGTAATGAAAAGGACCGCAGCAGTATTGCGGTTTCAGAGGTGCTGTGCAGTCGACTTCTATACCATCTGACAGCACTGCCGACGATCGGCAATACAGATACGGTCATTGATGGAATTGTCAATGAGGAATTGGATGCGGTATATCATGGTATTCGTACCAAGGAGGAAGCCGCCGAAATCATCCAGTCGCGCGTATCGATTTATTTAAGTGAATAATTCCCAATCGGCGGTGTACACGGTATGCCGCCGATTTCCGTTTTTTCGCAGCTCTCCAAAAAATCTCCGAAAAAATGATGCTTCTATTGAAAAAACACCAAAAAAAGACTTGATACGCCAGTCAGTTTGTGCTATAATATAATACAGAATATGATTTGTGTTGAAAAGGGGGTATGTACACGATGGAAGAGATCAGAAGCCGCTACGGACAGTATGCGGCACTCTTTGGCCGTGAGGTCGACGTCGTGGTCAACCGCCCGCTCGGAAGCTATCCGCAGGGACATGCAAACAGCCAGCCCGGCAAGCGCCGGAAGCGCTATCCTGTCAACTGCGGCTATATTGTGACCGATCTGTCCTCTCTGTATCCCGTGCAGAACGGCGGCGGACGCGGCTTCGATGTGGAAGCACTGCCGCCCAGATATGTATACATTCTCGGTGTGGACGAGCCGCTGGAGACCTTCCGCGGCAGAATCATTGCGGTTGTGCATCGCAATGTCCGCATTACGCCGCCCGAGAACGGCGCGCCGCTGCCGCAGTACAGCTATGACAGACTGATTGTCGTTCCGGAGGGTGTCGAGTTATATGAGCCGGAGATCCGGCACGCCATTGCATTTGCGGAGCGGCGCGGACGGTACCGTCTGTACTGCATGTACGAAAAGTCCTGCGGTGCTGTGGTCTACACAGTCCATGACGAGGAGCCGCTGTATCTGCTCATCCGCAACCGGTCCGGACACATCGGTTTTCCGAAGGGGCATGTCGAATACGGTGAGGACGAATGTGCGACGATGACAAGAGAAATCCGAGAGGAAACCTCTCTGTGTGTCACGCCGGACCTGTCCTTCCGCGAGGAATACAACTATGTGCTGTGGGGTGTTGTTCACAAGCGCGCGGTGTATTCCATGGCACGTTTTGCCTTCGGCGACGCGGTTACAACGATGGAAAACGAAATTTTCGGTGACTGGTTGGTACCGTTTACCGAAGCCAAAAAGCTGCTTTCCTACGACAACGACCGCCGCATTCTGACGCTTGCGCATGAACGGATTACCGGTCAGGCGGCATCTCCCGATCCTGTGTGACAGGTATCCTGTGTGCAGGTATGTACTTTCTGCACTTTGCAGTTTTCCCCCGCATTCCGTACAAACGGCAGTCACCCGTGAGACGGTGCGGGGGTGAATTTTTGATCGAACCGGGTACACATGCCGTGCATACCGGATCATGGTCAGATATTATTGAAGAAACGGACGATACGACCAATGAAAGAATATCATATCATCAATCCTGCCGCAGGTCACGGTACGGCACTGGAGGCGGCAAAAAAACAGGCATCTGCGGATGCAATTCTTTACACAACAACCGGTGTCGGCGATGCAAGACGGTATCTTGGCGAAACGCTTGCAGGTATCACCGAGGATGTGCGTGTGATTGTCTGGGGGGGTGACGGCACCATCGGCGAGGCGGTTTCCGGGATTATGGACGCAAAGTCCGCCGATCACGCCATTTTGACGGCGCGTCCTGCCGGTACGGGCAACGACTTTGTCCGGATGTTTGCCGATGCCGCACCGGGCACGGAGCTGCGGGTGGATCTTTTGTCCTGCGGCGGGCGGTATGTGCTGAACATGGTCAACATCGGCTTTGACTGTGCTGTTGCCGACCGCATGACCGCATGGAAGAAAAAGCCGTTGATCCGCGGTCCGCTGGCGTATCTCTGTGCCGCTGTGGAGGTCATTATCCGACTGCGCGGTGCGGTACTGCGGATTGAGTACACCGATGAGCACGGTGCGGAGCATACCGAGGAGGGACCGGTTCTGCTGTGTGCCGCGGCGAACGGACAATTCTGCGGCGGCGGCTTCCGCGGCGCTCCGACAGCATCTTTGAACGATGGTCTTGCCGAGCTTCTGATTGTCGACATGATCAAGCGGCGCCGCATTCTGTCTCTGATCGGAATGTACCGTGCGGGGACGCATGTGGATGAGAACGGTACTCCTGTTCCTGCGATTGCCGATGTTCTGCGGTATGTACGGTGTCGGTCGGCGCGGATTACCGGTATGGAAATCGTTTGTCTGGACGGTGAAATTGTGCCGGTCGGCGAACTCGGCATTGAAATTCTGCCCGGTGCGCTGCGGTATTGTGTCTGACAGACGTTGTACTGCGGGTAAACTGTCCAACTCCACAAGAAAGGAACTTTCGCTGAGCGAAAGCCATGATGATCACTATGACTTGTACAAAAAAGGTCATTCTCACGCGTGACCGTTCGTTTTACCGGATGCTCGGTGCGTTGGCACTGCCGATCTCCTTACAGAATCTGATTACTTTTGCGGTCGGCTTTGCGGACAACCTGATGGTATCTCAGCTCGGTGACGCGGCGGTTTCCGGTGTTTATATGGGAAACCAGATACAGACCTTCCTACAGCTTCTATTGACCGGTGTGGTTCAGACAACCGGTATTTTGGCCGCCCAGTACTGGGGCAAGCGGGACATGGCGTCGATTACGCAGATTGTTTCGCTGAGTATGCGTGCAGGACTTGCACTGGGACTTGTCACAATGCTGGCGGCACTGCTGTTTCCGTCGCAGCTGATCGGGCTTCTGACACCGGATGCGGATGTGATTGCGGAGGGTACGGTTTATCTGACGGTGGTTGCGTGGTCGTTTCTGTTTTATGCTGTATCGCAGATCATCATTGCGGCGATGCGGTCGGTGGAAAACGCGCGGGTCGGCATGTATATTTCGTTGATTGCGCTGTTTTTCAATATCGGTCTGAACTACATTCTGATTTTCGGCAAGCTCGGTTTTCCTGCCATGGGCATTTTCGGTGCGGCACTTGCAACGCTGATTGCGCGCGCGGTGGAATGCGCTGCGGCGGTGATTTATGCGCGGTTTGTCGATACCAAAATGAAGCTGCGTCTGCCGGACTTTTTTGGGCGTGTCAACCGCTTGCTGGCGGGAGATTTTCTGCGCTACGGTGCGCCGATTATGGCGGGTGAGATTGTCTGGGCGGTCAATACTGTCACACAGTCCGGTATTCTCGGTCACTTTTCCAAAGAAGTCATTTCCGCCTCGTCCATTGCCGGGAACATGCATAACCTCGTATACATCTGGGTGCGCGGTCTGGCATCCGCTGTTGCTGTCATTACGGGCAAGACAGTTGGTTCGGGCAATGTGGAAAAGGTGAAGGAATATGCACGCACGACACAGATTCTGTTCCTCGGTGTCGGTATCTTTACAACGGCATTTATCCTTGCCATCCGCGGCGTGTTTGTTTCGTTTTTTGCGGTCAGCGATGCGGCACAGGCGTATGCACTTCAGTTCCTCGTCGTTATGGCAATTTCGATGCTTGGTACCTGCTATCAGATGCCATGTCTGTCAGGACTGGTCAAGGCGGGCGGCGACACATCATTTGTCTTCAAAAACGACACAATTCACGTCTTCTGTGTGGTACTGCCGTCGGCACTTCTGGCGGCTCATCTGGGGGCTGCGCCTGTCGTTGTGTTCGCATGTCTGAAGTGTGATCAGATTCTGAAGTGCTTTGTTGCCGTTATCAAGGTCAACCGGTACAAGTGGATTCGGAATCTGACAAGATAAACTACAGTTCAAGGAGGAAATCATGATGTTTACAACCAATCCAATGCAGCAGTTATCTCTATATACCGGTGCTGTTTCTCGTTCGATTTCACCGGAAAACCCGCGCGGAGAAAAGGGATGCGGCGGGATGTCGGTTGACGGTCCGGCACATCACGCGGCGCGCGATCTTGGACAGGGCTGGAAGGTTTCCCCGTATGTCAACATTGAGGCTGGGCAGACACATACGCTTGCTGATATTGACGGCGCGGGTGCAATCCGCCACATCTGGCTGACATGTGCCGGTCTGACGGCACGCAATGCGATCCTCCGTATGTACTGGGATGATGCAGCGGTTCCGTCTGTTGAGTGTCCGTTGGGTGACTTCTTCTGCAATGCATATCTGCCGGAATACCGTCATCTGTCGTCGCTTGCCGTCTGTGTCAATCCGCGCAACGGTTTGAACTGTTATTTTGAGATGCCTTTCCGCAAAAATGCCCGCATCACGCTGGAAAACTGTTCCGGCGGAACCTGTACCGTTTATTTTCAGATTGATTATGTTCTCTGTGAAATACCCGACAATGCCGGGTATTTCCATGCACAGTTTCATCGCAGCAATCCGCTTCCGTACAAGTCTGTGCATACACTGCTGGAGGGGGCGTCGGGTCATGGACAGTATATCGGCACCTATATGGCATGGGGCGTCAACAACAACGGCTGGTGGGGAGAGGGCGAGATCAAATTCTATCTCGATGGTGATGATGACTTCCCGACGGTATGCGGTACAGGAACGGAAGACTATTTCTGCGGTGCGTACAATTTTGACAACGGCGGTTACGAGGAATTTCACACGCCGTATTCCGGTATGATTCCGCATCCGACCGACCAGACCTACAAGTCGCAGAAGCGGTTTTCGCTGTATCGTTTCCATATCACCGATCCGGTGTATTTTTCTGAAAACTGCCGTGTGACCATTCAGGCACTGGGCTGGCGTTCGGGCGGACGGTATCTGCCGCTTCAGGACGACATTTCGTCGGTGGCGTACTGGTATCAGGACAAACCGATTGTCCGGCAGCCGGCGCTTCCGGATCAGGATGGTCTGGAGATCATCTGAGAGGCGGATCACAGCGATAGTTTATGAACCAAAGGAAAACGCGGTGTGTATAAACTCTGCTTGGTTCGTAAAGAATCCGTAAACATCCGCGTGCGGAAATTGACATTTTCCCGGATATCGGGTATAATAATACGCATATCAGTCAAAAAACGATTCCAGACAGGAAAGGAATACAAAAAATGAAGTTACGCACAAGGTATGCGGCAGGGCTTTTCGCGCTTTGTTTTTCCGTGACAGTGCTGTTCTCCTGCAGCGGTTCCGGAGATACGGAGGACACGATGTCGTCCGCTGTGACCGACACGGTGATTACAGATGTACAGACGACCGAAGCTGTGACGACTGCTCCGGTTACTGAACCGGTCACCGAAACAGAGACAGAAACGGAAACCGAAACAGAGGCGGTCACAGTACAGCCGGAGCAGGTTTATCCCACAATCATTGACGAAAACGGAAAGGATGCACTGGTTGGCATTGCACCGGCGAAGGATGGCGTCTATATTGACCCGCTGACCGGTACGGCTGTGGAGAAAGCAGAAGCGGAGCGCCGTCCTGTTGCGGTCATGCTCAACAACATCACAGCGGCACTTCCGCAGCAGAACATCGGCGCGGCGGATGTCCTGTATGAATGTCAGGTGGAAGGTTATCTGACGCGACTGATGGGGGTATTCAACGATTATGCCGATCTGAAGGCGCTCGGTTCAATTCGTTCCTCTCGCGAGTATTACATCGACTTTGCCGCCAATCACGATGCGATTTATGTTCATGCCGGCGGCAGTGAAGCGGCGTACCGCAACCTGAAGTCCCGAAAAATCAACAATCTGGATGCGGTCAACGACGGTGTGGTTTCCGGTTATTTTTACCGCGATCCCAATCGGGTCGGACGGATGGGCTATGAACATACGCTGGTCATTGACGGTGAAAAAATCGACGGTGCCATTGCGGCAAAGGGGTATCGCACGGATTATGCGAAGACCTTTGACAATCCGCTTCAGTTTGTCGGAGAAGGACAGACCGTTCATCTGACAAACGGGACCGGGGCAAAGCAGCTGACGGTAAAATTCGGCGCGCATACAACGCAGCTTGTCTACAGCGCCGCACAGAACCGCTACATGCGCTGGCAGAACAGCGAAAAGCATGTGGACGGTGTGACCGGAGAACATCTCGGCTTTGAGAACGTGATTGTTCTGTTCTGTCCGTACACGCTGACGAAGGACGACTACAACCACATTGAGGTGGCAACGGTCGGAAGCGGTACCGGTTATTATCTGACCGGCGGCAAGAAGGTTGACATTCAATGGTCCAAGGCAACAGCCGATGCACAGATCAAGTTCTGTTATGCAAGCGGCAAGGAAGTGAAGCTGACTCCCGGCAAGACGAATATTGAAATTGTCGGATTTGAGCGCAATGTTACGATTCTGGAAGACTGAAAATGAAATGGCGGGGTTGCTGCAAGTTGAAAACTTGCGACAACCCCGCTTTTTTATTCTATTTCGATGTCCAGAGGTTTGTCGATTTCATCGGAGACGTACTTTCCGTTTTTCTTCCGCTGGCGGACGCATTCGGTCAGCAGGTACTCGATCTGTCCGTTGACAGATCGGAAGTCATCCTCTGCCCATGCGGCGATCTCGTTATACAGCTTTTCCGACAACCGCAGTGGGATTTGCTTCTTTTCTGCCATATCGGATGTCCTTTAATACAGGGAACCGGAATTGACGACCGGCTGTGCATCGCGGTTGCCGCAGAGGACAACGAGCAGATTGGAAACCATTGCAGCCTTGCGTTCTTCGTCCAGCTCGACCGTACCGCCCTCAGACAGACGGTTCAGTGCCATTTCGACCATACCGACGGCGCCGTCGACGATCATCTTGCGGGCATCAATGATGGCGGATGCCTGCTGACGCTGAAGCATGACAGCGGCAATTTCGGGTGCATATGCAAGATACGTGATCCGTGCCTCGATGACCTCCAGACCGGCCTCGGCGACCTTTTCCTGGATTTCCTCGCGGATACGTGCGGCAACAACATCGGATGAACCGCGCAGACTGCCCTCGTCAGCAATGCCGTCGCCGGTGGTATCGACATTCTGTGCCACATCATACGGATAAATGCGGACAATATTGCGCAGCGCTGCATCACACTGCAGGGAGAGATATTCCTTATAGTTGTCGACAGCAAAGACTGCCTTTGCGCAGTCGGTGACACGCCAGGTCACGGCGATGCCGATTTCCACGGGATTGCCAAGGCAGTCGTTGATCTTCTGACGGCTGTTGTTGAGCGTCATGATTTTCGTGGAAATCTTCTTCGATGCGACCTCGGCGGATACGGGGACACCGGCAGCCTGTGCGCTGAAGACAACGCTTGCCTTGTTCGCTGCCTCAACGTCACCCGACTGCGACAGCTTGGTCTTTGCCGCAGGATTGACAGCGGCGCAGAACGGGTTGACCCAATAATAACCGTCGCCCTTGAGCGTACCGATGTAATTGCCGAACAGCGTGAGTACCAGCGCTTCACCGGGATTGAGCAGCTTCAGCCCCAGAAACGGAATCCAGCCGATGCACAGCCAGAGAATGCCGATGACAAGGAACGGAATGCCGAACAGCTTTCCCTCATCCAGCAGTATACCGCCGAAGATCAGAACACCGATCGATGCAAGATAGAGGATGCCCCACAGAAACAGCATCGGCAGTCCGTTTTTGCGTGTATTGAGAATTTTTTCAGTCATGGTAGAAACCTCCTGTTTGTTGATATCATAATGATATCATATTTGTATCCATTTGTCAATACCGTATAAGAAAATTACAGGAAAAAATTTTAATCGTCGGAGCGACTGTCTTTGTATGTGATGAAAAACGGATATGCTGCGTGATGCAGAAAAGAAAGTTGTAAGAAATCCGTAAAATTTTTGCAAAACCTCTGTTATTTGGCGCAGAAATTTGATATAATATATATACGAATATCTATCGAAAACCGATGCCGCCAAAAAGGAGCTCTGCCATGTTCCAACCAATCTCTGCTGCAATTCAAGCTGTACATACCTGTTTGACAGATGCCGGTGTATCTGTCAGAATGCAGCTGTCCCTCTCTGCCAATTCCACGTTCCGCATTGGCGGGAATGCCGCGCTTGCCGCATTTCCGGTATCGGCAGAACAGGTGAGGGCGGTGCTGAATGCGTGCCGCGGATACGGTGTTTCGTGTGCTTTGGTCGGCAACGGTTCCAATCTGCTGTGTCCGGACGACGGATTTGACGGATGCGTGCTGTTTACGACGGCGATGAAGGAAATTGCATTTGACGGTACAACGGTGACGGTCGGAGCGGGAGCTGCTCTGGCATCGGTCTGCTGTGCGGCGCGGGATCGCGGACTTGCGGGACTGGCATTTGCATACGGCATTCCCGGTACAGTCGGCGGCGCGGTTTACATGAATGCCGGTGCATACGGCGGTGAAATCGGTGATCGGGTCATTGATGTGACGTATCTTGACACCCGGACCGGGACACTTGTGACGCTTCCTGCATCGGCGTGCGGCTTTGACTATCGCACCTCCTGCTTTTCCGGTACATCCGGCATCGGCGGGATCATTCTGTCGGTGCGGCTGGCATTGGAGCACGGTGACACCGACAGCATCCGCGCGGAGATGGAAGACATTGCCGCACGGCGCCGCGAGAAACAGCCGCTCGAATATCCGTCGGCGGGAAGTGCATTCAAGCGGTATCCCGGCCGCTTTACGGCACAGCTGATCGACGAAGCGGGACTCAAAGGATATACGGTCGGCGGCGCGCAGGTATCCGAAAAGCACGCCGGGTTTATCATCAATCGCGGCGGTGCAACGGAGCGGGATGTGGTTCTGCTCATCGATGCGATCCGCTGCTGCATTGAAGATCGGTACGGCATCCGTATTGAGCCGGAGATCCGTCTGTTTGCGGACTGCATGATTCTATAATAACATGATAACATGATCAACGCATTGATATCGGAGGAAAATTGTCATGTCCTTTGCTGCAGAGACAAAAGCGGCGTTATGCGAACTGAAACTGAAAAAAATGTGCTGTCGGACGGCACTTCTGCTGGGCATTCTGCGTTCGGCGAATCTGTTTTCCGACCGTGAAATCCGTTTTACCACGCGCAGCCGTCAGACTGCTGCGCTGACGGTGTCTTCGCTGATTGAATGCTTTGGCGATGTCAGTGCTGCCGGCTTTACCGACGAAAGCGAGCTGCTTTCCGTCGTTGGCGATGACACAGACGGACACGATGCGGAGGAGAACGGCGAAAGCTACCAGATTGTTCTGACCGGCGCACAGGCGAAGGTCATCTGTGAATGCTTTCCGCTGTCGGATGACGGTCGGTGGGGCGGTATGCCGCATGAGGGCAGCTTGTGCCCGCAATGCCGCATTGCATATCTGCGCGGAATCTTTTTATCCTGCGGCAATATCACCGATCCGACGGCGTACTATCATCTGGACATGGTGCTGTCCGAGGACGATATGGCGGAAACCATCGGGTATTTTCTCGAAGAATTCAATCTGCCGCCCAAGCACACGGCGCGCAAAGGGATGCCGGTGCTGTATTACAAGGAAAGCGAATCCATTGAGGACTTTCTGACGACCATCGGTGCGCAGAAGGCGTCCCTTGCCGTGATGGAAGCGAAAATCATGAAGTCAATGCGCAACGATGCCAACCGTGCGATCAACTGTGAGATTGCCAATATGGGTAAAACAGCCAAAGCGGCGGCGACGCAATACGAAGCAATCCGGGAGATGATCGAAGGGGATCGGTTTCGTCTGCTTCCTGTGGAATTGCAGCAGACGGCGCATCTGCGCTACGAGAATCCGGAGCTGACGCTGAAGGATCTCGCCGCATTACATAATCCACCGCTGACAAAGTCCGGTCTGAATCACCGTTTACAGAAGATTGTGGATTTTGCAAAACAGGAAAACGGCGGTAAAGCCTGATTCTGACAGGATATATGACGGAATATTCATAGGGTAATATTAAGGAAAGGAGCCGCTTATGCTTGCATCGAATGAATTTGTACATCTGCATCTGCACAGTGAATACAGTCTGCTTGACGGCGCGATCCGGGTTGCCGAGATTCCGCGTCTGGCAAAGGAAAACGGACATGAAGCGGTGGCTCTGACCGATCACGGTGTCATGTACGGTGCGGTTGCGTTTTACCGTGCCTGTATGGCCGAGGGGATCAAGCCGATCATCGGCTGTGAAGTATACGTGGCACCGAAGTCCCGTTTTATCAAGACGGCGGACAGGGAATCCAATTACTATCATCTGGTTCTTCTGTGCGAAAATGAGGTCGGGTATCGGAATCTGACCGCACTGGTTTCCCGCGCATTTACCGAGGGCTTTTACGGCAAGCCGCGTATTGATGCGGAGTTATTGGAGCAATATCACGAAGGGCTGATTTGTCTGTCCGCGTGTCTGGGCGGTTACATTCCGTCACTGCTTTCCCGCGGTGATTATGACGAAGCCAAGCGGTATGCGCAGTTCCTGAATGAGACATTCGGGCAGGACAATTTTTATCTGGAGATGCAGGATCACGGCATTGCGATCCAGAGGGAGGTCAACCGCGGTCTGCGTCGGATTTCTGCCGAATGCGGCATTCCGATGGTGATTACCGGTGACGTACATTATCCGCGGCGCACAGATGCCGATGCGCAGGCCATTCTGATGTGCATTCAGACAAACACGGTTATCACCGACGGCAGACCCATCGGATTTGAGACGGATGAATATTTCTATAAATCCACGGAAGCGCTGGCGGCGCTGTTCCCGGATGACGAGGAAGCGATGCGCAACACGCGCCGTATTGCCGATCGCTGTCAGTTTGATTTCTGCTTTGACCGGCTGTATCTTCCTGTTTTTGAAACGCCGGACAAGACGCCGGCACCGGAGTTTTTGATGCGTCTTGCACAGGACGGGTTTGAAGAAAAAATCCGCTTGGGTGTATTGACCTTTTCTGAGGCGCATCCCGAATCGGAATACCGCGAACGCATTGACTATGAGTGGCGCGTGATCTGTGAAACGGGATATGCCGAATATTATCTGATTGTCTGGGATTTTATCCGCTATGCAAAGAGTGTGGACATTCCTGTCGGTCCGGGACGAGGCTCGGGTGCGGGATCGCTGATTGCGTATCTGATCGGCATCACGGATGTCGATTCGATCCGCTACAGCCTGATGTTCGAGCGTTTTCTCAATCCGGAGCGTGTTTCCATGCCGGACTTTGACATTGATTTCTGCGACACCCGACGCGGTGAAGTTATCGATTATGTTCGCCGGCGTTACGGTGAGGACCATGTGGCGCAGATTGTCACGTTCGGTACGCTTGCCGCACGTGCTGCAGTACGTGATGTCGGACGGGCGCTCGGTATGCCCTACGGTACTGTGGACGAAATTGCGAAGATGATTCCGCAGGATCTGCACATCACGCTGGACCGTGCGCTGGAACAGAAGGAGCTCAAAGAAAAATACGACGGTGACACCCAGATTCGCACGCTGATTGATCTTGCACGTGCGCTGGAAGGAATGCCGCGTCATGCGTCGACTCATGCCGCGGGGGTTGTCATTACCGACCGTCCGGTTATGGAATATGTTCCGCTGGCGGAAAACGGCGGTATGACGGTGACACAGTTTGACATGGACACGGTTGCCATGCTCGGTCTTCTGAAAATTGACTTTCTCGGTCTGCGGTACCTGACGATTCTCTCCGACACGGAGGTGCAGATCAGAGAACGTGACCCGGACTTTTCGCTTGCCGCCATTCCGATGGATGATGCGGAAACGTATGCGATGATCGGACGCGGTCAGACGCTCGGTGTTTTTCAGCTGGAATCGGGCGGTATGCGCAATATGCTGACACAGCTGAATCCGGAAAATCTGGAAATGATCGTGGCGGCGATTTCCCTTTACCGTCCCGGTCCGATGGATTCGATTCCGAAATTCTTATCCAACCGACAGAATCCGCAGAAGATTTCATATCCGACACCGCTGCTTGTCGGCATTCTCGATGTTACCTTCGGCTGTATTGTTTATCAGGAGCAGGTCATGCAGATCTGCCGCACCGTTGCAGGCTACACATTCGGACGTGCCGATGTGGTGCGCCGTGCGATGGCGAAGAAGAAAACCGATGTGATGGAACGCGAACGGCAGGCATTCATCTACGGTCAGCGGGACGATGACGGCAATCTCATCAACACGGGTGCTGTCGCTGCCGGACTGGACGAGGAAGCCGCCGGTGCACTGTTTGACGATATGGCAGGCTTTGCAAAATATGCCTTCAACAAAGCACATGCGTCTGCATATGCAATCACGACCTACCGCACAGCATATCTGAAGCGGCACTATCCCGGCGAATATCTTGCAGCGATGCTGACCTCGGTGACAGGCAATCTTGTCAAGACCTCGGAATATGTGGCAGAGGCATGGCGTCTGCACATTCCGATCATCGGTCCGGATATCAATGAAAGCGGAAAATATTACCGGTATGCTGAACGGGACGGCAAATGGGGAATCTGTTTTGGACTGATGGCGGTGCGCAATGTCGGTGTGCCGTTCATTGAGCAGATTATCCGGGAACGTGAAAACGGACCGTTTGTTGATTTTGAAGATTTTGTTGCGCGTATGGCGGACAAGGACTGCACCAAACGGCAGCTGGAGTCGTTGATCACGAGCGGTGCCTTTGACCGGATGCCCGAAAAGCGCAGTCAGATGATGGCTTGTTATGAAACCATCATGGATCTGTATCTGGAACGCGCGCGCTCAACGGTGACAGGACAGCTGGATTTATTCTCGGCGGCGTCGGAGGATACCGCACAGACATCCGGCGGGGGCGGTATGGAAGGCTTCCGTTATCCCGATATTCCGGAAATTTCCGGACGGGAAAAGCTGCTGTTGGAACGCAGTGCGACGGGACAGTGTTTTTCAGGACATTTGCTGGACGATTACAGTATGCATCTGGAGCAGTTGAAGCCCACGGAGATCGGATCGATCATTGCAGCATTTGAAACCATCGAAACGGAAGACGGAACGGCTGCCGTGACGGCGGTACAGGGCGATTTTCGGGATAAGCAGACGGTCAGCATTGCCGGACTGGTATCCAAACGGGTTGCAAAGCTGACGCGCAAAGGCGACAACATGGCATTTATAACGGTGGAAGACCGATATGCCGATATGGAAGTTGTTGTATTCCCAAAGGTTTTGGAATCCTGTGCGGCGTATCTGTCGTATGACACGGCGATTTTTGTCACAGGTGAGCTGTCGGTACGCGAAGAAGAAGCACCGAAGCTGCTGGCAAGGACGATTCTTCCGCTTCGTACAAACGATAAGCTGCAGGAAGACCGACAAAACGGTATCGTGACTGCCGAAGCACCGGCTCCGCCCCTGTCTTCTGCGGCGCCTGCGGCGGTGCAGGGGACGGCTCCATCGCGGGATGTCGGTGTATCGGGCGGTGCAGGCAATTCCGCTGTGCGCGTGCGTGCCGTATCGGAGACGCCGATTCCAGCCGGTGCAAAGACACTGTATTTGCGGGTGCCGCGTGTGGATGCACGCGATCTGCGATATGCACATGCGGAAAATTATGCGCACATCTTCTCTGCCGCACAGGGAACAGCCGGTTCCGGTGTGACGGTAGCGGTTGTCTTTTATGACAGCGAAACGGCGCAGTATCACCGCAATCTGACACCGCCGATTTCGCTGACACCGTATGTTCTGCAGCAGTTTGAGACACTGCTCGGACGCGAAAATGCGATCCTGAAATAAAAGCTCCGACGGCAGATTTGCCTCGGAAAGGGTATTTTCCATATATACGATTGAAAAATCGACTGTTTTCCACAGATAAAAGGAGCAACACATGAACGAAAACGAAACCATGCGTGATGAACAGCGCATTCCCCCGGATCCGGCGGGAGTGTCTGTGCAGGAATCACCGGAAGCGGCGGGGGCTGCGGGACAGGCGCAGGAAGCATCCGCGTCTGCTTCCGATCAGGAGCCGGCAGCAGCACCGGAACCGTCTTCTGCATCGGAGCAGGCGGCGAAACCGAAGAAGGTGTATGTCAACGCGCCGCCGAAACGAAAAGAAAAGGATGAAAACCGTGTTCATTGGGGAAGTGAGATTCTCTATGCACTCGGACTGGTCGGACGGGTCATTCTGCGCATGTTCTCCTGGGTGCTGAACATTTTGATGACGGTTGCCCTGATCGGTATGATTACGGGTACCATTGTCGGCGGTGTCTTTGCGCTCTGGATCAAAAATTACGTTGATCCGACCATCGATACCTCGCTGCTGACGACCTCACAGGATCTGACGACACAGCTTTATTATATGGACTACTCCGAGAATCCGCTCGGAGTTCCTGTCGAAATTGAAGATCAGCGTCTGCACAGTACGGAGAACCGTCTGTGGGTTGCATATACCGATCTTCCGCAGGATCTGGTCGATGCGTTCATTGCGGTTGAGGATCACCGCTTCTGGAAGCACAAGGGTGTTGACTGGTATGCGACCATCGGTGCGACGGTCAAATGGGTTGCGGGTCTTGACTCCCGCGGCGGCTCGACGATCACGCAGCAGTTGGTCAAAAACATCACGCAGGACGACGATGTCACGATTCAGCGTAAGGTGCAGGAGATTTTCCGCGCACTGAATCTGGAAAAGCAGAAATCCAAGGAAGAGATCATTGAGCTGTACCTGAACACCATTTCCTTCGGACAGGGTACCTATGGTATCCGTGCAGCTGCACAGCGATATTTCAACAAGGATGTATCGGAACTGAATCTGACCGAATGTGCGTCGCTTGCTGCCATTCCGAAGTCGCCGACGTATTACAATCCTTACCGCAATCCCGAAAACAACGAAACACGCCGCAATACAGAGGTGCTTGCAGAAATGCTGGAGCACAGTCTGATTACGCAGGCGGAATACAATGTTGCCGTGGACCGCAAGCTGGTACTGGACATGACGTATGACGAGGTCACGGGTACGACGACCAACTCATGGTTTACCGACGCGGTCATCGAAGATGTCATCGCCGATTTGCAGGAGGAGCTGGATATTTCCTACATTGCCGCATCGACGATGCTGTATTCGCAGGGGCTGACCATTTACACGACGATGGACCCGTTTGTGCAGGAAACGCTGGAGGAGGTCTTTGAAGACGATTCCAACTTCCCGCGTGTATCTTCTGCGGTCAAGCCGGAATGCTCGATGGTTGTCACCGATCCGAAAACCGGCAATATTCTGGGACTGGTCGGCGGCAGAGGCGATAAATCCATTTCCCGCGGCTTCAATATTGCAACGATGGCCAAGCGTTCTCCCGGTTCGTCCATCAAGCCGCTGACGGTTTATGCGCCGGCTCTGGATGCGGGACTGATTACCTACGGTTCGATTGTGGATGATACACCGTTTATGTTTAACGAGAAGACCGATTCCGCCGGCAACGTCAAGTATACGGCATATCCTGCCAACCTGCCTGCGGTATACAAGGGGTTGACGACGATCAATTCTGCGGTGGAGCGTTCGGTCAATACCATTGCCATGAAGGTTCTGGATATGCTCGGAACGCAGAATGCCTACGATTTTTCCCAGCGTATTGGTCTTTCCTCAATTACCGACCGCTATGAGCGTGTCGACGGCTCGGTGCTGTCCGATATTGACTATGCGCCGCTGGCACTTGGTGCCTTGACGGTCGGTGTTTCGCCGCGTGAGATGACGCAGGCATACTCCTTCCTTGCCAATGACGGCATTTATACCGAAGCACGGACGTATCTTAAGGTACTGGATAAGAACAAGGAAGTGCTTCTTGACAATACACCTGAAACTGACATTGTTGTCAGTGAGCAGACGGCATCGATCATGACGAAAATGCTTCAGAATGTCGTCAAGAATGGTACCGCAAAGGCTGTGACGTTACAGAAGTATGTCGATGTTGCCGGCAAGACCGGTACGGCGACTGATGACTATGATCGCTGGTTCTGCGGTTACACGCCGTATTACGTCGGTGCGTGCTGGTTTGGCTATACCGAGCTGCGCACCATCGGCAATATCTCCACGGTCAGCCCGGCAACCAAAATCTGGGATGTTGTCATGACGCGCCTGCATCAGCCGCTGATTGAAGAATCCCAGCGCACGGGTGAGCCGCTGGAATCCTTTGACACCGCGAGCGGTGTTGTGACGGCGACCTACTGTGTGGACTCCGGCAAGCTCGTGACCGAAGCCTGCCGCCATGACCTGCGCGGCAGCCGTGTGGAAACTGGTTATTTTACGATGGAAACGGCGCCGACCACGGCTTGTGATGTGCATGTTCTTGTGGATTACGACAAGGTGACGGGAGCAGTTGCCTGTGCGGACTGTCCGGAGGAAAATCTGACGCAGGTTGCGCTGATTCGTGTGGAAGACCGTGATTTCCCGGCGCAGGTTGCCGTATCCGATGCACAGTATGTATGGCGTGAATGGGAGCCGGAAGACGGTATCACGGATTCGACATCCCTGCCGTTCTTTGCGGCGCTGCTTGGTGAGGAACGGTACTGCGGTACCTCCGGCACGACAACCAGAGTGGTCAATTCGTTCTGCTTTGAGCATTATGTGGAACCTGCGGAGGAAACGGAAACGGACACCGAAGCGGTGGAGGGGTCTGAGCTTCCGCCGGATGCAGAAATTCCGGACACGCCTGCTGCACCGGCAGAGGGCGGCGATGATGCTCCGGCACAGAATGATCCGAATGTGGAGTGATCTGCACGATTCTGGCAGATTGCCAAGTGAGTGATGATGGAGATGTGTATGGAATCAATCTTTTCCCGCACGCGGATGCTCTTTGGTGAAGCGGGGATGCACAGACTGGCGGATGCGCATGTTGCTGTCTTTGGACTGGGTGGTGTTGGCGGACAGGCGGCGGAAACGCTGGTTCGCTGCGGCATCGGAACGCTGACGATCTGCGACAACGACACCGTTTCTGTCACCAACCGGAACCGTCAGCTGTTTGCAACGGAGGAGACGACGGGGATGATTAAGACGGAAGCGGCGGCGCAGCGGCTTCTGTCGGTCAATCCGGTTCTGCGGCTTCAGGTCAAAACATGCTTTTTTGACAGTACAACGGTGGATGACTTCGATTTCTCTGCGTTTGACTATGTTCTTGACTGCATTGACACGGTTTCATCGAAGCTGCTTCTGATTGAGCGATGCCGAACGTTTGGAACACCACTGCTGGCATGTCTTGGAACGGGCAACAAAACCGATCCAACGCGGCTGCGTGTGGATGACATTGCAAAGACTTCGGTCTGTCCGCTGGCACGTGTGATGCGCACCGAATGCCGTCGGCGCGGGTATGCGCATTATCGCGTGGTCTGGTCGGACGAGGTTCCGCTGACGCCGGGACCGGCGGAGGAAGAACCGTCACCAGGTCGGCGTGCCATTCCTGCGAGCACGGCGTTTGTTCCGCCGGCTGCCGGAATTCTGATGGCGCGGACGTGTGTGATGGATTTGCTGAACGCAAATGGACAACAGAATCAATAAAATACAGCTGCCGTATCCCTTGTGTGCTTGGGATACGGCAGAAATTTTTGTTCGGATGTGCAACGATACACATCTACGCTTTCGGTTTGTTTTTGGGCGGCTTTTTGTGGGCGGTGTGGGGCTTTGGGTGACGGTTTTGTTCTTGCTGCGGTGATTTCTTTTTTTTCTTTTTGACAGCGGAAAAGCCAAACCAACCGAGCTTTTTGCCAAGCCCGTAGTACTCGCCGTGCGCAAATGCCGCAAGGTGTGCCATCTCCAGCCGCAGTTTTCCGTTTGCGTCAATCAGCGTCTCATCGACGTGGACGGATACAACATCTGCGATGAACATATCGTGCGATCCCATCGGGACAACCTCGGTTACACGGCATGCAAGCGACAGCGGTGCTTCTGCGATCATCGGACAGGAGAAGCCGGGGACTTCTTCTTTTGTCAGCGCACATGCGGAGAATTTGTCGACCTTGGCGCCGGTGTACATCCCGCAGTAGTCTGCCGCGTGGATCAGTGCCTCGGTTGTCAGATTGATGACAAATTCACCGCTTTCACGGATGATATTGTACGAATGGCGGAGCGGGCGGACGGAGATATAGGTTTTTGGCGGAACGGTGCCGAGAATGCCGGTCCATGCGACGGTGATAATGTTGGACTGTTCCATGGTTCCGCAGGAGATCATTGCAGGCGGTACCGGGGCAACCAGCGCACCGCCGCGCCATGCGATTTTAGCCATTGGTGATGACCTCCTCTTGCTTGTAAATCGTTACACATTCGCCGCGCTTGAGGAACATGCTGTTATCGGAGAGCAGATACGGGGTATCCAGCAGCAGAACAGGGACGGTTTCGTGTGCAGTGATATGGTAAGTATCCGTGTCCTCGGTGAGGGTATACAGCGGGTTGTCTGCGGTCGGGGCGGCAAATGTCATCTGACCAAAGGCAAGCGGCAGGAAATACGCACGGTCACATACACTGTCGGCCGTGTTCCGGTCATACAGGTCAAAGAGCAGAACATGCTCACGGTCGAGGGCGATGTCGGCCTTATCTGCCGTAAGGATGACGCGGCTTTCGTTGCATAGTGCATCAAAGGCTGCCGATGCGATGGGGTCTTCCTCGCCGGTTATGATGTTGTACCGGTACAGCCGACCGTGTCCGGAGACAGCGGTCATGCCGCGGTGGCAGACGTACACGCGGTACTGTCCTCTCTCCTCGGTGACCGATGCGATCAGCGGTTTTGCTGTGCGGCGGAAGGTATAGAATGCGGGCTTGGGTCTGCCGTCATAATCGACATGCGACCAGCTGTTGGCGGCGGGCCAGCAGTCATTAAACATCCAGAAAATCATGCCGGAGGAATACCATGCATGACGGCGGTACAGCTCGACCATGAGGCGGACCCACTCGCAGTGGAGCAGCTGCATCTTATAAATGCGGTCGAATCCGTCACGGTACTCGCCGAACATGCCGCGCGCCATGCGGTCGATGTAGCCATACAGGGTGATAGCGCCAAGACCCGGATTGTTTTTTGTATGGTATTCGGAGACGGAAACATCATCGCCGAAGATATCCTCCTCGGTCATGAAGCGACGCAGCGAGGAGATATACGGCATACCGAGTGCCGGCTGTTCTGCGCAGAAGCGGGAGAGGTATGATTCCATGATTTCGCGGTAATTTTCCAGCGCACCGCCGCGTACCCAGGCAAAGAAGGTACCGAGGAACTGCGTATTGTGTGTTGTACCGCGGACACCTGATGCATATGGGATACCGCCGTATGGGCTGGAGGGCAGAAACGGTCTTGCGGGGTCCAGCTTGGAAAGGATCGGTGCGATGCCTTCCAATGCGGCCCGGCGGCCGGAATAGTGCGCCATGTTTTCATCTCCTGCGACGGCATTTTCATTGTCGCCGGACCACCATACAAGGCAGGGGTGGTTGCGCAGGGACAGTGCAGCAGCCTCTGTTTCGTGCGTCAGCTTTTCAATGAACGCATCGTCTTCCTCCGGATACTGACCGCACGCCATCAGAAAGTCCTGCGTGACCAGAACACCGACCTCGTCACAGGCGGCATAAAATGCCTCATGCTCGAAAATACCGCCGCCCCAGACGCGGAGCATATTGTATCCGCCGTCAGCCGCGCGGCGCACAAGTCGGCGGAGCTTCTCGTCGGTTTCGGCGGAGGGGAACGGCTCACACGGTACCCAGTTGGCACCGGTGCAGAAAATGCGCACACCGTTGATGAGCAGATGGAAGCAGGAGGAGCCTTCATTTCTGTCCCATTCCTGTAATTGCGGTGTTTGTTTCAAGGTTTGCGCCAGAGCAGCGTCCTCCGAGCCTGGGATATCCTCAAGCTCCAGCAGGACGACGGTTCGGATACCGAAGCGTTCCCGGCGGACTTCCTCACCATCGACGAAGATGCACAGCGTATACAGCGGCTGTTCTCCGTATCCGATCGGATACCAGAGCCGGGCATCGCGGATGTCGGCATGGAATGCAATCACGGTATCGGTTTCGCCCAGGATGGTCGGAAGGAGGCGGCGGGATCTTCTGTATACCGGTGTGCCGCTTGGATCGAGAATGACAAAATCAGCGGCGGCATTGCCTGTGATATCGGTAAAAGATGCACGCACGGCAAGCTGTGCCGCGTAGGCGTTGATGTCTTTGGTGTAAACATAAACATCGGTCAGGCGGTCCGGGTGACGGGTTTCCAGATAGACCGGCTTCCAGATGCCCATGGTGACGAAGCGTGCGACCCAGTCCCATCCGTAGGTACACTGGATGCGGCGGGTATACATGCGTTCTGTCGTGAATGCGCCGGAACGCTTCGGAAGTCCTTCTACCTCGCAGATCGGCGAGCGGAAGCGGACTTCGATGGTGTTTTCTCCGGCGGTCAGGATACCGTCAACAGGATAGGACCACGGATGGAACATGTCGTCTGCTTCGCCGATACAGATGCCGTTGAGCCAGACGGAACAGTAAACATCAAGGCCCTCAAAGGTCAGACGGGTATTCGGTTCCGCAGATGCGGCGAAAAAGGTGCGGCTGTAGGTGACATCACACTGCTCGACCCACTGGCAGGTATCATGATTGGTGCGCCAGAACAGGTCGCCGAGGATGCCGGCATTCTGAAGATCGGTATGGACACAGCCGGGGACTGCTGCGGTGATATCATAGGTATGGGTACCGCCGTCGGTAATATGGCATTGCCAGCTGCCGCACAGATCGATGGTTGTTGTTTTCATGGGAATTTCCTTTCGGTCATTTTGTTATGATTTGCGCGGACCGCAGACAGAATGGTCAAACGGGACGAAGCCGATGCTGTATGCAGGAGAGTCGGCGGGCAGGGTGAAGTCGCCGTTTTCTGGATCAGCAAAGCCGGGATCGGCGATGACGGAGTCCTCCTCCATGCCGGCAGCTTGTGCTGCATCAAGCGTGGGGAGCGTGTCCTGCGTGGAATACTTTACTTCTCCCTGTGTGTTCCAGAACAGGTTGCGGTTCGACACAATCGCGCCTTCTTCCAGCGGCATACCGTATTCCGCGAGCATCGGGGTGCCGCCGGAGTATACGATGTTGCCGGTGAACATGATGGACAGGTGCGGTTCGGCGCGGGAGACACGGAGCATGTTATCGTCTGCCAGTGCAAAGATGTTATTGCGCACGACATTGGAGGAGCCGTAGTGCTGGTGGTAACTGTTGGAGGAGGTGTTATAGCAGAGGTTGTATTCGAGCAGGATGCCTGCCGAGCCTTCGTCGGTATACAGCGCCCAACCGCCGTACTCCTTGCACTTGATATCATGGATGACATTATGCGAGACGACGGTGCCGGGCTGTGAACCGAGCAGGTAGACGCCGCCCATATCGGACAGAAAGCCCTTGCCGAGGTCGTAGATGTGGTTATACATGATGCGGTTGTCACGGCAGACAGTCTTTGCATACCCCCATGTCCAGCCGACGGAAACGCCGGTATAGTAGAGGTCGCCGATTTCGTTGTGGATGATATCACATTCCGATGCGTGCATTAAGAGAACACCGCAGGCGGCGAAATACCGCTGACCGACGTGGGTAATTGCGCAGTCGGAAACGGTGATGTTCTGTGTCATTGTGTGCTCGGGTGCGCCCCATGTGCCGCCGCAGATACGGACACCGCCGGCACCGCCGTCATACAGCGTACAGCGCTCGATTTTTACCGAGCGGCAGCCCTCTTTGACGTTGAAGCCGTGGATACCGTAATTGCGGAGACGGCAGGCATCAAATACAACGTTGCGGGCATAGGTAAGCTCGATGGCACCGTGTGCGTTGGAGACTGCCTGTGCATCGGATCCGAAGGCTTCCCCTGCTGCACCGTTGACATCGCGTCCGGAGGCATAGTCTCCGCGGGTATATGCGAAGGTGAGGTTCATAAAGCGCACACCGGTGACAGGATTGTCCGGCTGACCGGTGATGACAATCAGCTTTTCGCTGACCGGCGCCCAGACATCGATGGATTCCGCTGTTTCTGTTTCATTGCGCGGGATATAGTAGAGCATTCCCTTGGCGCGGTCAAGATACCATTCGCCGGGGTTGGCAAATTGCTCAGCGACGTTTTCGAGGATGTATTCCTGTCCCGGGCGGATATTGAAGCGGGAACGGTAGGTCATTGTGACACGTCCGGTTTCCCGATCAAGCGCGGTGACAGGGGTATGCTCATCGATCCAGTAATGGTTGAAGGATACGATGGTATCCTCAAAGGCGTACAGCGATGCGAACTGCGAAAGGTCCTCCTCCTCGGCTGTGAACCACGATGACGGACCGAACAGTGCGGTGGTTGGATTCTCTGTTTCCTTCATGCGGAAATAGCCAGAGGCGGGGAGACGGGTTTTCTCTGCGTGCAGACCGTTGACCCACAGGTCGGTGAAGGTCCATTTGCCGTCCCGGACTTCCGGGAGGAATGCGCCGAGGCATGAAACACCGCGGTAAGTTGTTTTTTCAAAGCCTGTGACAGGTCTGCCGCCGCTGATGCAGACATCACCGTCGCCGAACGGTTCAAAGGTGACATTGGACATGGTTGGACGGAGGGTGAGCGGAGAGGAAAGACAATAATTGCCCGCATGGAGGCGGACGGTGATCGGCTGAAGCATTCCGCCGCCGCGCATCATATCGATCAGATCAAGCACTTGCGTGAGGGAACCGCACGGTCCGCCGCCGGGGATGCGGTCATCGGGATATTTGCCGTTTCCTGTTCCTGTGGGAGAGACGAATAATGTATTGCAGTCACGGTATGAAATCATGGTCATTGTTTCCTTTCCGGTATGATTGGTTGTTATCAGTATATCACAGATTTGCGCTGTACACAAGTCATTTTTTGAAAAAAGTGCGGTATAAAAACGGCTTATCTGCCATACGATGGGGACAGAGGTACTGTTGGCGGCGCGGTGCCGACTGACGGTGATACCGATGCTTTTCGGAAAGGATGGATTTTTTATGAAACGATTCCGCGTAACGGCGTTTTTATGTGCGGTACTGCTTGGAGCGCATTTGATGGCTTATCCTGCGGCTGCTGAGGAGGATGATGCAGCTGCTGAGGAGCCGGTTGTGATTTCACCGGCGATCCGTGTGCTTGCGGCGCAGACAACCATGAAGAAAAACGGTGTAATCGGCGAGGCACTTTGTTTTTCGCAGGAGGATTTTTCGTCGGTTCTTGGCTACACGCCGACGGAGATTACGCTGACGACGCTGCCGGATCCGGGGAAAGGGATTCTGAAGCTCGGCGGCATGACATTGGCAGCGGGATCGCGGTTATCGGTTTCGGTTCTGCACGGGCTGCGGTTTGTTCCGACGGGGAGCGGGGACATATCGGAGGAAGGGATTCCGGTCAGCGCCTCGTTTACGTTTACCGCATCGGGCAGTGCTTATGAAACTGCGGTGCCGCTTTCCTGCATGATGTATCTGCTGTCGGCGTCCAATGATGCACCGACCGGATCGGAACGGCATATGACAACCTACACTGATGTTCCCGTATTTGCGGTGCTGAATGCATCGGATCCCGAATTTGACGATCTGACCTATGAGATTGTCCGTCAGCCGAAAAAAGGGTCGGTGACACTCAATGCGCAGGACGGGAGCTTTGTTTATACGCCATCGGATGGAATGCGCGGGTCGGATGTTTTCAGCTGGCGTGTGACGGATCCATGGGGCAATCAGAGTGAGATTGTGCGCACATCGCTTTCGGTGCGGCGTGCTGATGAGGATTTGTATTACACCGATCTGGACGGACACTGGTGTGCCGCGGCGGCGATGCGGCTGACAGAGGATGGGATTTTTTCCGGAACATCACTTGGGGAGCATTCCTTCTTTGCGCCGGATACGGCGGTGACGCGCGGGGAATTTCTGGTTTGTGCGATGCGTGCTGCGGGATATGACGGGCTGGAAACTGCTGCGCTTCCGATGTTTGCCAATGCTGACGAGATTCCCGATTATCTGTCGGGGTATCTTGCGGCGGCATATGGGGATGGAATCATTCAGGGCGGTACCGGAGCGGATGGAGAGGCGGTCTTTCACTATGATGAAGGAATTACGCGTGCGGAAGCGGCCGTGATTCTGTACCGGCTGTTTGATGTCGGTACACCTGCCGCGCTGCCGGTATTTTCGGCAGAGGAGGAAGCGGTGATGCCGGCGTGGTGTGTCGGAGCTTTTTCCTCGGTTTGTGCCGCCGGAATTATGACTGCTGCCGATCCTGCCGGTGCGGTTGACCGTGCGCAGTGTGCGCAGATGCTGGCGGCGGCGATGGATGCAACGGACTGACGGACAACAAAACAATGAGCTGCGGCAGAATGACTCCTGCGGCAGCTCATTTGGCTGTTTGATTGTTTGGGGATGGATACTGTGCTGACGGTCTGTCAGTTTTCTGCGAGGATACCCATGTCGGTCATGACGCGGTAGAGACGGTCGGGATAGTCGGTCATGATGCAGTCGGCACCCATGGAGACGAGATAACGCATATCATCCTCGTTGTTGATGGTCCAGTACTGGATTGCCATATTGTGGCTGTGGGCATAATTGATGACCTGTGCTGTGCCGAGGTTGATGCCCATATTGAGGTACTTTGCGGTAAACGGGATTTGCAGAACGGTACACGGCGGCTCATATGTTTTGCTGTTTGTCAGCGCGGCGATGTAGAAGGAGATGACCTCATCGATGGAGGTGCTGCGGGACAGCATCGGGTAGGTTTCATCGACATACCGGCTGATTTCCTCATGGAAGGTACCGAATGCGACACGGTCAAACAGGTTCCGCTTCTCCAGAACCGCACACAGCGTATCGACACCGCGGCGGCCGAGATCTCCGCTGTTTTTGATTTCGATGATGAAATCGTATTCTCCCATTGCGCACAGGTAGTCAAGGGTTTCGTCGATGGTCAGGATACGCAGATCCTTTGGAACCGCATCGCCTGTGAGTGCGGCAAACGGCATCTCACCGGCATCATTTTTGAACTTTGCACCCATATTCAGCGTTTTCAGCTCGGCGAGTGTTTTATTTTCCGGACGCACCTCGGTTTCACCGAAGACGGTTTCTGCGTCGGAGGTACGGTCAAGTGTATCATCGTGCAGGAGGATTAAGTATCCGTCGGCGGTGATGTGCAGGTCAAACTCAAAGACGCTGATGGAAAAATCGGGATTTTCTGCACAGTTTTTCAATGCCATCATCGTGTTTTCGGGTGCAATACCACCGCCGGAGCGGTGGGCTGAGATAGCGGTGATTGTATTGGCGTGCGGGTTGGTCATTTCATACTGCCTGATATCGGCGGGATCGGAGCGGTGTGCGCCGGAGCATTTGATTGTGATCACAGCGGCGAGCGCGAGAACTGCGATGACCGCGAGGACAATCAGCAGGATTTTCAGTGTTTTTCTGACGATTTTTTTCATATCCGTAATCCTTTACTTCTGTTGCTTGCGTTCCCAGAGAACGTCGGCAAGACGGCCGAATTCGGCGACAGACAGCCGTTCTCCGCGGATGGTTTCGGCAAATCCCGCCTCTGTGATCGCCTCGGAAAGCTCTGTCTTTGTGAACTCTCCCATACCGGCGGAGAGGGCATTGAGCAGGGTCTTGCGGCGCTGACCGAAGGCAGACTTGATGACGCGGAACAGCATATCCTCATTCTGCACCTTGACGGGCTTGTCCTTGTACAGGCGCATACGGACAACAGCGGAGTCGACCTTGGGTGCAGGGAGGAAATTGCCGGCGGAGACGTTGAACAGCTTCTCGACCTCCGCATAATAATTGACGGATGCCGTCACGGCGCCGTATTCTGCGGAACCGGGTGCGGCACACAGGCGGTCAGCGACTTCTTTCTGAATCATGACTGTGATGTTGTCAAGCGGAATGCCTGATTCAAGCAGCAGCATCAGAATCGGCGTTGTGATATAATAAGGCAGATTGGCGCAGACAGTAACGTTTTTCCCATCAAAATGCTCGGCAAACAGGGCGGGCAGGTCGGTTTTCATGATGTCGCCCTCAATGACGGTGACGTTATCGTAATCGGCAAGGGTTTCGCCGAGCACCGGGATCAGAGCGCGGTCAATTTCCACGGCGACGACCTTTTCGTACATTTCGCACAGGTACTGTGTCATGGTACCGATGCCGGGACCGATTTCTAAAATCGCATCCTCGGGTGCGGCACCGCATTCCTCGGCGATCCGCTCGGGAACCATCGGATTGATTAAG
>SVRM01000157.1 GCA_015064785.1 Oscillospiraceae bacterium | reverse complement strand
GAGGGTTTCGGGGTTATAAACTGCAAAACCGGGATGCATTTCAAATGCGATCTTGGTGACACCGTGTGCCTTTGCAAATGCTGCGGTTTCACGCCAGTAAGGAATCAGAACTTCGTTCCACTGCCATTCGAGGATGGCAAGATAATCATCCGGCCACGGGCAGGTGACCCAGTTCGGATACTTTGCACCTTCATGGTCGCCGGGGCAGCCGGAGAAGGTAACGATGGTATCAATGCCGAGCTTTTCAGCGAGCAGAACCGCGTCAACGAAATCGTCGTGGAATGCCTTTGCAATCGCCTTGTCCGGGTGAACGGCGTTGCCGTGGCAGGACAGGCAGGAAATCTTCATATCATACTTTTCAAAGGTTGCCTTGAATTCTGCGAGAGCCGCATCATCATTGAGCAGAACCTTGGGGTCGCAATGTGCCTTGCCCGGGTAACCGCCGCAGCCGATTTCTGCCATGGTAACACCCATGCCGTGCAGAATGGACAGGGTTTCGTCAAGAGACTTGGACGCATAGAGATTTGTCAGTACGCCGAGTTCCATATGGTTTCTCCTTTTATAACGAGACGGAGCATTGTGCTGCTCTCGGAGCCGGCACAATGCTGTCCCTTGTATTTTGAATTAGTTGAAGTAGTACGGCTTGCCGGTCTTTGCGGATTCGTAGATACCTTCGAGAATCTGGGTAACAACGTAAGCCTGTTCAGCCTTAACGAAGGGTTCGGTATCGTTGATGATCGCATTGATCCAGAGTCTTGCTTCACGTGCAGCGGGATCTTCGTTTCCTGCGCCGTCGTAGAATGCAACACCGCCTGCGTTGAGGTCAGGCTTCAGGGTGTACTGTCTGCCGTTGCGGATACCGTTGATGCGGACACCGTCGAGCATATCACCGCCTGCCTTGGTGCCGGCAACGGTCGTGATTGCTTCTCTGGGATCGAGCATGTTGATTGCCCAGGATGCCTTCAGGTTGATGGTTGCGCCGTCTTCCATGACGATGAAACCGAATGCGCAGTCTTCAGCGGTGTACTTTTCAGAATCCCACGGACCCCAAGCGTTGCCCTGTTCTTCCTTGGGCAGGTTGTTGAGCTTGTGGTAGGTCGTACCGACACAGTACTTCGGCTTGTAGTTGTTCATGGTCCAGAGGGTCAGGTCAAGTGCATGGGTACCGATATCGATGAGGGGACCGCCGCCCTGTTCGTATTCGTTGATGAAAACGCCCCAGGTCGGAACTGCACGGCGACGGATTGCGATTGCTTCTGCGTAGTAGATGTCACCGAAGGTGCCCTGATCTGCTTCCTGCTTGAGGTACAGGGAGTCGGGTCTCTGACGGTTCTGGTAACCGATGGTGAGCTTCTTGCCGTTTGCCTTTGCAGCGTTGATCATCTTCAGTGCTTCTTCGGAGTTGATTGCCATCGGCTTTTCGCACATAACGTGCTTGCCTGCGTTCAGAGCATCAACGGTGATGAAGCTGTGTGCGCGGTTGGGCGTCAGGACATGAACGACTTCGATGGTCTCATCCTTGAGCAGTTCCTTGTAATCGGTATAGACCTTTGCGTCTGCGGTACCGTAGTCCTTAGCAGCCTTGATTGCTCTTTCCTCGATGAGGTCACAGAACGCTACCATTTCAGCTTCCGGAACCTTCTTCAGGGAGGGCATGTGCTTGCCGTTTGCAATACCGCCGCAGCCGATAATACCAATTCTTACTTTTCTTTCTGCCATTGTGAGTTTCCTCCATATGTAAAAAATTTCATATCCGATTTGAGAATCCGAATATATATCATATATATGATACCTTATTTTTGCAAATTTTGCAATAGGTTTTGCGAATTTCGATGAAAATATTTTCGATTATTTGCATCAAAAACCGCACATTCACATTTTATTCAAGTTCAGTTCACAATTACGCAACTCTTACCATCTATAATATAGAAAATTTCATAGAATGGAGAACGACTTATGAAACACACATTCCCGACTCTGCTTCTGACCGCAGCGCTTCTGCTCAGTGGACTGGCTTCCTGCGGCGATTTGACCGCCGAACCTACAGAAACATCTGTCCAAACAGCCGCACCTGAAACCACCTCCACAGATGATAAGCTGATCTGCGATCCCGGTCTTCCGGCAGCGGATTTTGGCGGTGAGAAGTTCATCTTTGCAATGCGCGGCACAGATGGTGACTACAACGACATCACAGCGGAAGCAACCGATGGTGACGCACTCAATGACCAGATCTACTACCGCAATGAATACATCGAAACAACCTACAACATTGATATCGATGTGATCTGGTGCGGCGACGGCGGCGGATCTCCTACCGGCAGTGAAATGTACAAAGTGGTCTCCCAGATGGTCATGAGCGGCGACAGCAACATGGATGTCATTCTGACCACCCCCTACTGTCAAAGCGGCCTTGCGCTGAACAATTACCTGCTTGATATGACCGAACTGGAACACATCAATCTGTCCCAGCCCTGGTGGGATCAGAACGTCAATTCCATGCTGTCCTTCTATGACCGCATTTATTTCAGCGTCGGCGACATTACCACTGTCGACAACCGTTCGACCGCAGTTCTGTTCTTCAACAAAGCGATGGTCGATGAATATGACATCTCAAACCCCTATGACGCGGTCCGTAACGGGACATGGACAATTGACCGCATGATTGCCGACTGCAAGACGGTTGCCGGAGATCTCAACGGTGACGGCGTTATGGACGGTTCTGACCGCTGGGGATTCTCTTTCTGGACAGATGCCGGCTATTCCCTGATGCACGCAACCGGTTCTACTGTCGGACGCATCAACAGTAAGGGCGAACCGGAATATTGCGCAATGGAGGAACATTTCATCAATTCCTTCAATAAGATCGTCGAGCTTGCCGACAAGGCGTATTCCTTCAATGAAGCGATTGACAACAACCCCTCCGGTACCAATATCTTCGGCAGCGGCAACGGTCTGTATTATTGGGGCTTGGTTTACAACATCATCAATATGCGCAGTTCCGAAATCGAATTCGGTATCATTCCGCTGCCCAAGCTTGATGAAGCACAGAAGAGCTACTATTCAAATACCAATGCATATTCCACAGCACTTGTTTCCGTGCCGACCACCGTTTCCGATCCTTCCCGTGCCGGTCTGATTCTGGAGGCCTACAGCGCACGCGGTATGCAGGAAATCACGCCGGTTTTCTACGACATTCAGGTTATGACCAAGTCCCTGCGTGACGAAGACAGTGCCGAAATGCTGGAGCTGATCTTTGCAAATCAGATGTATGACATCGGTTACTTCTTCCGCTGGGGCGATACCTTCAGCAAGGTCAAGAGTGCCTTCAATGAACGCAGCACCAACATTGTATCGGTGCTTGAAAGTGTTGCCAAGCAGTCAGCAAAGGATGTTCAGTCTTCCATTGATGCATTTACTGCTGAATAAACCACCAAATACAAAAACAAACGCTCCGGATTTCTCCGGAGCGTTCTTCTTTTATCGTTTTGAAACCGATTATTCAGCAGCTTCAGTAGCTTCTTCTGCCTTCTTGGTTTCGGGAGCTTCGTTTGCAGCCTTTTCGTCTGCAACGAGCTTGATGATTGCCATTTCTGCGCAGTCACCACGACGCGGACCCATCTTGTAGATACGGGTGTAGCCGCCGTTTCTGTCTGCGTATTCGGGAGCAATCTGATCAAACAGCTTCTTGACTACATCTTCCTTGGTGATGTATGCCAGAGCCGCACGTCTGGAAGCAAGCGTATTCTTCTTGCCGAGCGTGATCATCTTTTCGGTCATGGATCTGACCTCTTTTGCTCTCGTCAGCGTGGTTTCAATCTGACCGTTTTCGAGCAGATAGGTAACCATACCTCTGAGCATTGCATTTCTATGTGCAGTGGGTCTGCCAAGCTTTCTGGTTCCGGGCATGTTTTGGTTCCTCCTAACTAACACGCGGGGACAGGATGTTCCCTGTGTTTACTTTATTCGTCGTCCTTCTTCAGATCCAGGCCGAGGGAGTGAAGTTTCTGGACAACTTCTTCAAGAGACTTCTTACCGAGGTTTCTGACCTTAATCATATCTTCCTCTGTCTTATTTGTCAAGTCTCCGACCGTATCAATGCCTGCGCGCTTCAGACAGTTGAAGCTGCGGACAGACATGTCAAGCTCCTCAATGGTCATCTCAAGGACCTTTTCTTTAATGGTTTCTTCGCGTTCAACCATGATCTCTGCCTTCTTTGCCTCATCAGAGAGGTCGATAAAGAGGTTGAGATGTTCGTTGAGTATCTTGGCTCCAAGCGATATTGCCTCTTTTGCGGAAATTGTTCCGTTTGTGAGCACTTCGAGCGTCAGCTTATCGTAGTCGGTTCTGGAACCGACACGGGTATTTTCTACTGCATAGTTTACGTTATAAACAGGCGTGTAGATGGAATCAACATAGATCAGACCGGGGCAGAGCTGTGCTGCGCCGAGCTGCTTATTCTTTTCCTGAGACACATAGCCGCGGCCGTGGTCAAAGGTCAGCTCCATGTAGAAGCGGACATTTTCGTTGACGGTAGCGATATGGTGATTCGGATTCAGAATTTCAATGTCGCCATCCTGCTTAATATCACCTGCACAAACGTTGCAGGAACCGGTCATGTCGATGATGACAGTCTTCGGACCTTCAGAGTACAGCTTTGCAGTAATACCCTTGACATTGAGCACGATCTCACAGACATCTTCCTTAACACCGGGGATGGTGGAGATTTCATGCAGTACGCCGTCGATCTTGATCGATACAACAGCGACACCGGGCAGAGAGCTGAGCAGTACACGGCGCAGGGAGTTACCAAGCGTGGTACCGTAGCCTCTTTCCAGGGGCTCAATGATAAACTTACCGGACGATGCGTCCTCGCTCAAGTTCACCGTGGTAATATTGGGCTTCTCGATTTCAATCATTTGTTACCCTCCTATTTTACATTCTGAATCAGACCGGAATCTTTATCCGACCTGCGCAATAGGTCTCTTCTGTGCCGCGGCATCACCGCGTAATTCAAGGGACCGGGAGACCCGAAGATCACGCAGCCCATGAAAAACAGGGTGTGTGGATACCCGGCACAAACCGGGATGCCAAGTGATTACTTCGAGTAAAGTTCGACGATACGCTGTTCTTCGAACGGGAATTCGACGTCGTCTCTTGCAGGCTTTGCAATGATCTTTGCGGTAACATTGGTCTT
>SVRM01000031.1 GCA_015064785.1 Oscillospiraceae bacterium | reverse complement strand
GACGCAGCCCGATGGCTCCCTTTGGTCGCTTTGAAGGTGTCTTTTTGGGCGGGAAACCCGCCCAAGCGACGCAATTTGTTTATATATCGCCCTTTGGGCGATGAAGGTAGGCAATTTTGCAATTGCCAATATTTGATTTCCATGCAAAGGAGGTACCGCTCATGACCGATCTGCAAATCACAGCACTCCGTGAAATTCTTTCCGCCTCCAAAAGCCTCGTCTTCTTCACCGGTGCAGGCATTTCCGTTCCGTCCGGCATCCCTGATTTTCGCTCGGCAGACGGACTGTATATGCAAAAGGAATTTGAGGGCGCGACACCGGAGGAGATCATCTCACATACCTATTTTTATAAGCACCCCGGTACGTTCTACCGCTTTTACCGAGAAAAAATGCTGTATCCGGCAGCACGTCCCAATGCGGCACACAGGTGGATTGCTTCCCTGCAAACGCCGGAGCGGCATGTCACCGTCGTTACGCAGAATATTGACGGATTCCACTCGGAAGCCGGTTCCGAAACCGTATACGAGCTGCACGGAAGTGCACACCGCAACCTCTGTCCTGCGTGCGGTGCAGCGTATTCAATCGAAGAACTGCTGAATCATCTGGATTCCGAGGGCATTCCGCGCTGTCCGAACGACGGAAAAATGATGAAACCGGATGTGACGCTGTATGAGGAGCCGCTGAAAGCACCGGTTATTGAAGGTGCCATCGATGCCATTTCCCATGCGGATACCATGGTCATCATCGGAACATCGCTTGTTGTCTACCCTGCCGCATCCTTTGTGCGGTATTTTCGCGGTGAACATCTCATCCTCATCAACAAAACGCCGACCGATTACGACGGCATGGCGGAACTTGCGCTGTATGAGGATGTCATCGATGTGGTACGCACACTCAAAGAACCTGATTTCAAATCATTTTTGGAGGTCACAGTATGAAACGAATCCTTGCTATCCTTCTCACCGTACTCCTGCTTCTCCCGGCACTGCCCCTGACCGCATTTGCTGCCGAGCATACAGATGCCAGCATTACAGTTCCGTCCGTCAGCGGCAATATCGGCACATCCTGCACCTATTCCGATGACTATTTCCGAGGCGACCCGACACGCTACAACCCCGATCTTGCCCTGCTTTCCATCGCATTTGCCATGTCCTGCGGTACCGCCGACGGCATCAACACAGAATGGCAGCCGGTAACCGCCGCATCCAATGCAGAATCCTTCCTCTGCGGTACGTTCGGCGGTTCTGAAATCGCCGAAGCTTCTCTGGGCTTTTCCGAGTTTGCACGTTCTGCCGATATGGAAAACGGAAAACCGGGCACAGATACCATCGGTGCTGTTGCCGCAAACAAAATCATCCGGGAAGGCGATACCGATTATACGCTGATCGCCCTCGGTATCCGCGGCATGGGCTACGGTGCCGAATGGGCAAGCAACTTTACCGTCGGTGCGGAAGGCGATCACAAGGGCTTCTCCGATTCCGCTTCCAAGGTCACCGCATTCCTGTCCGATTACATCAATACTTATCTTGACAGCAATACCCGAATCAAGCTCTGGATCACCGGCTACAGCCGCTCGGCAATCATAGCCAACATGACAGCCGCCGCTGTCTGCGACGGAGCGCTTGCACTGTCCAACGGTATGACACTTGTTCCTGCCGATGATCTGTACTGTTATACCTTTGCGACACCGCGCGGTGTACTTGCGGAAAACGCCAAGCCTCATGCCAATATCTTCAATCTTGTCAGCGCATACGACGTGGTTCCTGCGGTTGCGCCGGAAGCCTGGGGCTTCACCCGCCACGGCGTTGATGTGGCATATCCGACTGCCGCTGTCACAGAGGACTTTGACGCACAGAAAGCAGTCATGCTGACCTATCTGACAAAGCTCACAAACGGCAAGATGACCGACATTGTTTCTCCCTCCAAGATTCCGGTCATCTCCGACATTACCATACATTTTGAAAATCTCTTCATCGATCCCGACAATCTCGTTGAAATTACATATACCGACACAACTCCGGAAACAGCCATCCGTGACGGTATGAACTGGTATTTTTCCAAGGCCTTCCCCACGCGCTCGGCATATACCGCAGAGCTGGAGGATGCCATGCGCACGCTGACGGCACAGCTGCTCGACAGCTACGCCGAAACACCTGCGCTTCCCGATGGTACATTGGACGCTCTGTTGGGAGCCGCCGCATCGTTTATGTCCATGGACACACTGACTACATTGCTCGCACCGATGATTCTGCCGCGTACCGATCTTGCCGATTTTGATTCACGTCATGCCGATTTTGTCTATCTGTTTGAATCAACCTTCGATGATTTTCTGACGACGCTGGAACAGACATCCGGCATTCCGATGCGCAATACCGCATGGGAGGTCGTTCTGCACGCCTTCCTGTTCAATACGCTTGATGCCGCAGCCATTGCCGCATATGAAGACGATTATACCGGACTCGGTCTGTTTGTCGGCGGATTGACTTATCTGCTGGACTCCGGACTGACAGCACACTATCCGGAAGTTTCGTTTGCCTGGACAGCTGCACTTGCTGATGCTGCAAAAGAGGCTGAGAAAGAAAATGTACCTCTTTCTCGTCTTGCATTTGTTGCTGAGCTCGCAAAAAAGAACGGTATCACGATGGATGCAGGAACATGGGCACAGTCTCTCGGTCTGATCATCGGTGACGGAACAGGCGATCTTGCGCTGGACGATCTGATTACCAGAGAACAGGCTTCGGTCATTGTAGACCGATATCTTGCGCTCTGCGGTATATCCGGTGCTTCCATTGAAGGAATGCCGCTATACTCTGATGACAGCGAAATTTCCGAATGGGCAAGAGTTGCTGTCTATCACATGACAGCCTACGGCTTTCTGCCTTCCGGCATCGGCAACAATTTCGTTCCCGCTGGAATGCTGACACGTGCTGCTGCCCGCGATTGTACCGAACAGCTCGAGGTTTTCGGCTGATCCCGCCAATTTTCCTGAACCTCCGATGTTTTGAGCAGAATTCCATTCAACAAAGCCTCCTCCGCACCGTATCAACCATTGCGTACGGTGCGGTATTTTTCGCCGCAAATGTCACAAAAACATTCGTTTTCGTTCTTGACATGTTCACAAATGTATGGTATAATATCCGAGCAGAAAGGAGAGGATGTCATGGCAGACAAAACCAACAACGGCAAGAAAATCATTGCGAACAACAAAAAAGCATATCACGATTTTTTTGTCGATGAGACAATGGAAGCCGGCATTCAGCTCTTCGGCACGGAAGTCAAAAGTCTCAGACAGGGCGGCGTGAATCTCAAGGATTCTTACTGCTATATCGAAGGCGGCGAAATTTTCGCAACCGGTGTGCATATCTCTCCTTACGAAAAAGGCAATATCTACAACAGGGATCCTCTGCGTGAAAAAAAATTGCTCATGCACAAGCGCGAAATTCTTCGCCTGCTTGGTAAAGTCGGGCAGGAAGGCGTAACGCTGGTTCCGCTGTCGCTGTATTTTTCAGGCTCTCGGGTAAAACTGGAGCTCGGCATCTGCCGTGGTAAAAAGCTCTACGATAAGCGTGAAGACCTTGCCAAAAAACAGGCAGCACGCGATGTCGAGCGATATACCAAATCAAGAAATCGGGACGACTGATTTTCGTCTCTTACGTCGGGCAGGTATTCTCCCCTTCCCGAGCCGCATGGGTCCGTAATGGTTTCGACGGGGATTTTGCGGTATTGTAAGCGGGCAGTGCTTGAGGGACGCACTCAAATCTCCTCTCATCTAAAATTAAACGCTAACGATAACGTTGCAATGGCTGCCTGACATCGGTTGATGTACCCTCGGGTACGTTAATCGCTGTCAGCGGTGCTGCGGTCTTTTGTACCGCCCGTCCTCCCCGGGAGTACTGCGGCTCGGGCTTGGGCGTCAATCAGCAGTGCACGTGCACTCCCCGTATGTTGTTGAAGGAGTCATGCAAAAAACAACTGGTCAAGCGGTAAGCCTGTCGATCGGCGTACCGTAAGACGAGATTCAAAAGACCGACTGCGCCCGGAGAAAGCGGTATCAACGGATTTTCGGACGAGGGTTCGACTCCCTCCGGATCCACCAAACAGCAAAAAGAGCCTGATTTCAGGCTCTTTTTCATTTTCATCCACGAAAAATCCACGAATTTTGATTTGTTTATGCTTTATTATTCAATGCAAAAGAAGCGACAGATACCTCCGCCGCTTCTTTTGATCTCACTTCTCGTCGATCTTCTTCATCTTTTCTGCGAGTGCTTCTCTGCGTTTTGTAAACGCCTTGCACATGATCTGGCCGACACCGCCTTCACCGAATTTCTTCTTCGCAGTGTCGCACCAGCGGCGCAGCTCTTCCATGCGTGTCTGAGCATCCTACTTGTGCATCTGCATCACTTCCATGTCGCCGTCGTCGCGTGCGTCGATGGCATACATGATGTGTGCTTCCGCATCCTTGAATTCATCCTCGATTGTTTCAAACATTTCCGCGATGAACTTCTCGTCTTTGATCATATCAATCCCTCCTTATGACGTTATTGTTGTTTATTACATACTGAAACGACTGCATAGCAAGCGACATGACAGCATCCGGAACGATGACCATTTTGTCCGCATCGAAAAAACACTGCAACAACACGTAAAGTAACCGTTGAATCAACGCAAAAGATAAGGCTGACACCGATCATCCCAACGATGAACCGTGTCAGCCCGTTTTTATTGATTGTATGGGACAGTTTGTGCGCTAAGTATAAAGAAATCCCGCTTCGGCCATGTCGGAACACGGCCGGCAAAGATCGAAAGATACCCATATACGCAAATTATAAAGAAATCCCACTTCGGCCATGTCGGAACACGGCCGGCAAAGATCGAAAGATACCCATATACGCAAATTATAAAGAAATCCCACTTCGGCCGTGTTCCGGTACAATTATAAACCCTTGACATGCAAGGTCTAGCGTCCTCTCTCCGGTTTTGTGACAACCAACATCCCGAACCTGTCCCGCAGGGATAAGTTCGTCGGTACGGCTAAAAGACAGTACCTTGGGGAGGCCTGCATTCCCGCCGGAGAAGCCCGGTCGCTATGGTTATAATTGTGGGTTCAATTGAATACCGGAATCACGCACCAAGCAGGATAGCTTTCGTGTGCAGATGCTTTGAATTATTCTTCGTCAGCAGGATATTCGATGGTCATGAATTCGTCCTCGAACAGATCCGCAATGCGGTCAAATTCATCATCGTCATCGATGGTAACAAGGACTTCTTCACCGTTTTCGTCTGTTACAAGTTTGAGAATGACATAGGAATCGTCGGGATTGTCATCCATCGGTTCCAGCGCCAGATAAACAACACCGTCAACCTCGGTGGATGCAAGCAGTTCAAACTGGCTTTCGTTGCCTTCCTCGTCGGTCAGCGTATAAATATCCTGTTCTTCGTAAATTTCTTCTGCCATGATGATACCTCACTTCTTCTTTGTTAAAGTGTATTCCTTCTGATACTATTTTATACTAAATTGACGGAATTGTCAATAGCATTTTTTAAGATTGCAAATTTACTGCTTCGGCAGTGCCGCATCCACCGGACACGAAGCCGCACACAGACCGCATCCGCGGCATTTTTCCGCATCCACGGAGAACTTTCCCTGATCGTCGATGAGAATCGCACCGAAGCGGCATTCCATATCGCAGGTACCGCAGCTGACGCACAGGGTCTGATCGATTGTATAGATTTTAGCCATAATTATTTCCTCTTTTCCAGTATCCTGTTACCGTATGGCACGGACGACCGATGGTCGTCCATACAGACATGATTCTATACCTGCCGCATTTACTTTGCATTCTTGTCCGCGCGCTTCCTATGCTTGAGCATACGGAGCTTCATATAGAGCTTCGGCAGATGGTTGACAAGGAAATCCTTGAGCTTATTGCGCATCGATGCATACCGGTCATGCAGCGCAACAAGGAACTTGTACGGTACATGCTTGCCGGTAACACACCAGTCCAGATACCGCTCATACGGTTCTCCGATCCAGCGCGGCATCGCAAACGCACGCTTGTAGCGTTTGACAAACCAACCGAAATATGCCTCGATGAACAATACCTGTTCTTCCGGGAACTGCGGCTGAATCAACGGAACACGTCTCTGTGTAAAGTCCCCCTCCGGAATGAAGCCCGCTTCCTTGGAAAGATCGTACAGCGCGGTGCCTTCATACGGGTAGAAAATATTCGGAATGACACGGTCGGACTTGATACGTGCATTGAGCTTGATGGTCTTCAGCGCCTTGTGAATGTCCTCATGCGGCAGACCGATGATATTGTAGGTCAGCTGGGCGATGCCGTATTTATGGAACCAGTTTGAGCAGCGGATGATCATCTCGTCTGTCTGATAGCGGCGCAAATACTTGAAGCGCATCTCCTGGTCGCCCGATTCCAAACCCATATCGATCGTATAGAAGCCCGCTGCCTTCATCTTCCTGACCGTTTCCTCGGTCAGAATGTCAAAACGGATGTTGCCGGTACATGGCAGACCGATCTCCTTGGTATACATATCGATGAACTTGTCAAACCACTCCGGGAACATGTTGAAGATCGCGTCGCGGAAGTTGATGACCTTGATCTGCGGATGGCGGGCAAGCAGCGTCTTCAGATACAGCATCGCGTTTTCCGGAGAACGGAAGCGCGCATATATTTTCTTGTTCGGATAAACCTTGCGGAAGTTGCCGTTGCCGCAGTAAGTGCAGTTATAGAAGCAGCCGCGCGAAACAACAACAATCGCCGTACCAACCTTGGAGGATTCCAGATTGTCATAATCAAACAGCTCAAAGTCAGGAATCGGCAGCTGGTCAAGATCGGCAAACAGCGGACGGATCGGATTGTGCTTGTGTGAACCGTCGGGCATCTTGAAATACAGACTTTCGACATCGTAATAGTCAATGCCGTCGCGCATTTTGTCGCAAAGCTCCAGCTCTGCATATTCACCGTCGCCGACGCAGACACAGTCAACCCCCTCTGCTGCCAGAACCTCATCGGGAACCAGTGTCGGATGATAGCCGCCGCACAGAACAAAGGAATCCGGATAAACTTCCTTTGTCCAGCGGATGTACATCTGCGCATCCGGGAATGCAGTGGTACGCACGGAGAAGCCAATGATATCGAATCCGCCGACCTCATCCCACATTGTTTTCAGTTTCGTTTTGAAATCATCTTCTGTGTGCAGATACAGAAGATGTAAGAGTTTACAGTCGTGACCGCCGGCTTTGAGTACAGCGGAAATCGACGCAAGACCTTCCATATAGTTGCCGCCGGACACCTTTCGTGTGTTATCGCGGTCCGTATAGTCCGGATAGACAAGGAGCATCCGTGCAGAACGGCCTTCCAGATTGATCATACGATCCTTCTCCTCAAAAATGAAATATTATCTATTATATTGTACCAAATTTTACGCATAAAGTCAAGGCGTTGCGTCAAGAAGATGCAATTTCATCAAAAACTGCATACATATTTTCCTCAGAGTATTCAATCTCCGACGAAAACAGACGGACAATATCACACAACGCCGAAAAGTCCTGTACTTCGCATTGCGCAAACAATGCCTGTGTCAAATCAAACGCAAGCACGGCAAAGGACACTATAACCGCAGCATCTTCCCCATCAAGGACCTTTGGCAGGTGGCGCAGAAGCAGATAGGAGATCAGCTGCTCACCCGCATGTCCCGGAAGCGCGGTACGTCCCCCGTCCATTCCGGAAAGCAATTCCACCCATGCACAATCGAGAATTTCCAGCCCGGAAAAGAATTTCCCCCATGCGGTCATATCCTGATATCGGACACCGCCGACAGAAGCAAGCATGTCCGCAATACGCTCGTCCAGCAATTTCTCACGGTTCTGTGCCATTGCCAGCAAATCGTCCCGCAGTGAGAAAAACGCAGCTTCCTCTGCTGTCGGCATTGCGTTTTCCCCGTCATCCGACAAACAGATCATTGAAACAGGTGCCTCCCAGCCAAGAACCAGAGCTGCCGCCGCTTCACAGCATAGCCCAAGTCCAATCTCTGTGCGGTCTGCGTAGAAATTGCGCCAGCGCGGATGGTCGGTGCAGATCTGACACAGCGCTTCTTCTCCGAGCGTCAGGATGATGTCGCACAGTCCGCGTTCATTGAGAAACGGACAGCGCTCCTCCTCGCCGCAGAGACGAAAATGCGGTGCTTCCCCGTCCGCATCAATATTGGCACGCAGACGCGCACCGAATGCTCCCTCCAAAGCCAGAAACCGCGCACAGGAATCTGCATCGATATCGATTTCCCATCCGATGCAGCAGCTGTGACGGCAGTCTCCCGCAATACAGGAAAATTGCGGGTAATATGCAGGCGCGATCAGCTTCATACGCTTGCCTTTCCTGCCAATATATTTTTGTAATCGGTAAGATTGCGGCGGAGCAGTGTCGGGGTATCCAATCCATAGGGACATTTTGCCGCGCAGGCACCACATTCCAGACAGTCCTCGATACGGAACATCTTTTCCTGCGCCGCCGGGGTCAGCCAATTTGCAGACGGTGAACGGCGGATCAGCTGTGCCATGCGCGCACAGTTGTTGATCTCAATGCCGACGGGACACGGCATACAGTATCCGCATCCGCGGCAGAAGTCGCCTGCCATCTCCGCACGGTCGCGGGCGATGGTCTCTGTCATCTCTGCGGTCATCGATGGAGGATTTTCAAAATATGACAGAAATTCCTCCAATTCTGACATGCGCTGAACACCCCAGATCGGCAGAACATTGTCAAACTGCGCAAGATATGCATATGCCGCAGCGGAATCGGTAATCAGACCACCGGACAGCGCTTTCATAGCGATAAAGCCGACACCGCGTTCTTTACAGAGTGCGACCAGCTCCAGGTCCGGTTCAGCCGCCAGATAACACAGCGGAAACTGCAAAGTTTCGTACAGTCCCGACTCCACAGCCTCTCTGGCAACATGCAGACGGTGATTGGTAATGCCGATGTGGCGAATTTTCCCCTTTGCTTTTGCTTCCAGGAGCGCGTCATACAGACCGTCCTCCCCGCCGGGCTTCGGACAGAACGACGGGTTGTGCAGCTGATAAATGTCGATGTAATCCGTGCCAAGCGCAGAAAGACTCGACTCCAGATCGCGCCAAAGTCCGTCTGCGGTCTGCGCCATCGTTTTGGTCGCAATCGTGATTTTTTCGCGCATACCGGAAAACGCCAGTCCGAGCTTATGCTCACTGTCGGAGTAGGCACGCGCCGTATCAAAGAAGGTAAAGCCGCCATCATAGGCACGGCGGAGAATTGCCACAGCTTCGTCATCGGTCACGCGCTGGATCGGCAATGCACCGAACGCGTTTTTCGGGGATACAATTCCTGTTTTTCCAAGTGTTACTGTTGTCATGTCCATCGTCCTCTTTATAATCCAAAATGTATAATCCATTTGCCTCTGCGGTCGGCTTCATCGAGCATTGTTACAAGATCGGCAAATGCAGGCTCTGTACAGATCATCCACCGCATTTCCCGTGCTGTGTGCGGCGGAATCAGGGTAATACCACAATAGCACAAGCCTTCCCACGGAACATCAACCGTATGCGCATACGTGGGCAGAATCAGAAAATCCCATAGCCGTCCCTCTATATGTCTGTCATCGATGGAAATGCAGTGATACTGCATCGGTTCATAGGTATCATACCGCACACCGGACTGCGGTATATGATCCATCAACGCGAATTCATGCTTTGCCATAGAATCTCCTCCATATTTTTCAATAGCATATCATATCTTGTACCAAAAATCAAGCATCCAAATGAAAATTTTTCTGCCGCAAATGAAAAAGACGAGCAGCCGCCCGTCTTTTTCATCACTTTCGTCATTGTTCATCCGTTTGCCGGTTCTGCCGCGATTGAATACTGCGTCTCATATTTTTTCCAAACCAAAGCAGTACCGCTTTCATAGACCGCGTACACATTGCCCGCATCGCTGTACAGATTCACAAGCGTACTGTCCATTTCAATTTTCTGAGGATCAGAACCGTCCGCTGTATAGAGAACACCGTTCAGATCAGTATAGATCAGCATATTGCCATTGGTTTCCAGAGAAGCGATCCGCGTATCGGGAATCAGGTATCCGCCGTTTGTATATTCCCAGTTGCCCGGATAATAAGTACCCATGCTCATATACCGTCCGTCGGAATCAACCCAAGCATAAACAGAACCGCACGCCGCATAATCGGTAACACGGACAGCCGCAGAGGTCAGCCGCTGCCAGGAATCGGGTGTTCTGCTCTCATTGCGGTAAAGCACACCGTTGGTACCGAGTGCATAAACATAACCTTCCGATGCTGAGATTCTGGAAATGGTAGGAAGGCCGGTACACACGGAGAGAACCTGACCGGAATAGGCACCGGAATGATAGAGTGTTCCGTCCTTTTTGAGGACATATGCCGTACCGGTATCACCGCAGACATATACAGTGTTTTCCCCGCCGGCAACATCAAACCATCCGGAAGCAGTAGAAAGCAGACCGTAGGAATTACCGATCTGTCCCCAACGGTTTTCACCGGCAGCCCACAGTTTTCCGGTATCATCGATCACATAACTCGTGTTTCCTGCACAGAAAACGCGCTCAGCGACACCGGAAAAACCAGCAGGTGCAAAGGTATCTGTACTGAAGTATCGGTCGCCAAGTCCGTCCGTGATGCCAAGCTGTCCCAGCACATTCTGGCCGCGGCTCATCACTGTCCCATCCTTCAGCATCAGCTCATGCGCGCTTCCCATGGAAATGGGATGCGGACGGGCATACATATTGGCAATTACATCAGCCAGCATTTCGTGATAGTCCTCGTCGTCCGTCTGATCCAGAAGGATATCCAGAATGCTGATGACACTGCCCCAGTCGCCGCGCTCAGTGTACAGTTCCATAAGCGCTTCGGCAATATCCGGATTCATTTTCTTTTCATTCAGCGATTCTGTCAGAATCTGCACCGCAAAGTCGGGTTCGTTCTTTCCGCTGTATGCCTTTGCAAGTCCGATCCGCGCCTCTGTATTGGTGGGATCCAAGGCGATTGCATTGGAATATGCGAGAATCGCTCCGGAATAATCCAGATCGTTCAGATATTTTCTGCCCAGCGAGCATTGATAATCCGAAGAAGAGTTGTCTGAAAACAGATTGGACATGGCTGTCGCAACCAGAACCACAACCGCAAGCAAGACAGGAAGAATGATCTGTAATTTGTATTTTTTTACGTATTCCATCTGTGCTCCCCCTCTCAATGCAGTTCAACGACACGAAGCTCGTCCTGGTTATATACAATCTGGTAATTCTCTTTGGCAATGATATCCGAGCTGTTCCAGTTGAACGCAGCATCTCCGCTGTCCAGTCGGAGACTGCCGTGACCCTGAATCGAAGCACTCTTTGGAATCGTGATACCGTTTACAAATCCATTCTGTTTCCCATCCTGCAGTATAGCCTTGTCACAGTTCATCGAAAGTAAGCCGCACGCACGTGCATAGAACAGTTCACCGGAATACATGTATGCATTCTCAAGGACAAGTGTACCGTCCGGAAGAACTGCGGCACCGTTATTCATGGAGATGATCAGATCACCGAATTTAATTTCCGCATAGGCATTCAGCAATTCAGCAACACAGCACATGTTTTCAAAGGTATAAGCATTACCGTCCTGATCCTTCAGTGTTACTGCATACCAGCCAAGTGTAAGGTTCGGCGCAATCGTAAGACTGATACGGTCATTGTCTGCATAATTGACATTGGGACCCAGGTTGTCTCCGTTATACAGCGGAATGGTTTCATTGCCAATGATAACTTCGGTAATATCAGCAAGATTCTCACCATAAATGTCCATCCAGATTCTGTCGTTGTTCTGATTTGCCCAATCAAGATCGGAATCTGTAATCAGTGCATTTTCGATATAACTGACGGTGGGATCATCCGTGTTTGCAAGCGCGTAATAATACTTGACGCTTGCACCGGTTTTTCCGGTACGGATGAACACATAACGTGATCCGGCATCCAGACTCTTGTCATGGACAGAATAGGTAATCTCAACCTCGTTGCCAATCATGCCGACAAGATCGAGATAAACATTGATCAGCTCCGCAGAGGTTTCAGCACGGATGTACTGACCGCCGGTGGCATCCGCTACAGACTGCAAAATTTCGTCATTGACATCACCAAAGCCGATACAATGAATCACACAGCCCATTTCGGCAGCCCGTCTGACTGTATCCATGTCAACGTAGCTCTGACCGTCTGTCATGAGCAGAATCGTTTTACGGTTCTGACTGCCGGTAAGCGCTTCCATAGCACCTTCAATACCGGCAGTGATTTCCGTACCGCCGTCTGCACGGATATTCGGGACAGCCGCAGCAGCCATCGCATGATTTTCGCTCATCGGGGAAAGAATTTCATAATCATTTTCAAAACCGACAATGCCGATACGTGTGTCCCCGTTGATCGCATCGATAAATCCGGAAAGTGCTCTCTTCAGATTTTCTGTGGGTGCTCCGCCCATACTGCCGCTCTGGTCAACAACACAGCAGATATCCATCTGCATATTTTCATAATCAATGGCACGAACTTTGTACTTGACGTCATAGTGCGTATCGCGCACCGTATTGCCGCCGGAAGAAAGCAGTTCTTCCACAGCAGTATCTCGGCCCGCTACCGTAACGGTAATCTGCGGGAATGCAGACAGATCAAGTGACGTGATATAAAGGTCACTGCCGTATTCCTTCTGCTCTGTCATCAGGTAATCTGTAAAGTCCAGCGTCAGCTGATTGGTTCGTGTTCCTGCCAGCTCAATACCGGTCTGGGAAATTACCGTGTTGATCGCATCGCGGAATTCAGTGGATGCCGTACCGATGGTATCATCAGACCTGTTCGATTTACGAATGACATTGAGCGCATTTTTCACGCCGCCGTCAGCCGAAAGGCGGATGAAGAAATTGGACGCTGCCTTTTCAATGCAGGAAACAGCCTTATCATAATCCTTCATTGCAAAATAGATTCTTGCACGGACCACCGCTGCTTCCAGCGAGAAAATATCGGAAATCGAGCTGAGCGCACGGTGGAGATACAAAAATTCGTATTGATTCCGCAGCGCAGCAATGCGCTCATTGAGCGAAGAAAGCTCCGTTGTCAGCTTTTCCTTCTGCGAACCTTCAGACGCTTCCAGCTTGATTGCAAGACCTTCAGCAGAGAGGGTCAGCTCCGCCAGTTCCTTTTTTAATTTTTCATGTTCTTTACTCAGCTTTGCATTTGCCGCTTCATCCGGGAAAATGCCGCCGTCGACAAAATATTCTCCGTTGTAAGCAGCATCTGCAAGAAGCTTGGCAAAGAGAAGGCGGTTATCTGCAGAAGGATTCTCAGAAAGAAGCTGTGCCGCACTCTGAATCGCCCCAAAGGAAACACCGTAGCGCGACTGGTTGCTGATATCCATCAGACGCTGTTCTTCCTCCGACAAGGAAGAAACATCCGCTTCAATGCCTTCGATGTAGTTACCGCTTTCGGTAACATATTTTGTATCTGCATCATGTACAACCTTTTCTGATAAATCAAGATTGTTATGAAGCATCGTGATCGCCGCTTCCGACGTACTGTAATCATACGCAGAAACCGCATTGAGGCTGAGATAAATATTCTCCTGTGCTTCCCCGCGCACCTGCCCTTCCAGTGCATCCAGCTTAATTTTGGACAGCGTATCGTTTCCGCGCAGTTTTTCTGTCAGAACCTCAGCAGCAACCGATGCAAAGCTGTCGTTCTTGACTTTTTTGAGATAATGCGCCGCGTCATCGCATTGACCGGCTTCCAGATAGCGGAGCGCAATATGTACATTCCGGTCATCTTCACGCTTTTCCTGTATCGCCTCCGCTGTCAGGCCACCGCCGATCATAGCCGTCACCAGACCCGCGGCGATCAATGAGATCACCCATGCACGTGACAGTCGTTTTGCAAACACAAGCGACAGCACTGCCAGCAGTATTCCTCCAACCAGAAGGAGCAGTTCCATTACCATATTCATGCAATCCTTTCCGTTAATTTACTGGATCCGCACCGGCTGCCGCGTCTGCAACACGCTCACCGCATTTTTCACAGAATTTGGCACCTTCTTTGAGTACAGCACCGCACTTCGCACACTTCGGTACATATGCAGCTGCAGATTCCTGTGCATCCGGCGCAGGCGCAGATGGTGCCGGAACAGCGGGCGTTTCCTCTGCCGATTTTTCCGGTTCGGTCTTGACCGGCTGAGATTCCGTCATCGCAGTTGCACTGTCCGCTTGGGCTTGCTCACGGTCTGCACGCTGTTTCAGAATGCGGTTCACAAGAATCACAACGGAAATCAGAAGGAGAATTGATGACGCAGCCGCTGTGTAATGCCTGCTGACGGACAGGAACTGACCGATACCGGAACCTATGGTATACACCCCGATTCCTCTCACCGTATTTGCAGCAATGACAGAGTAAATACCGAGCAGGATTCCAATTCCGGGCAGCAGCAATATTTTTAATTTTTTCATAGGAGAATCATGCCTTTCCGATTTCATTTCCACGCACGTATCTTGCGGTTATTCTTCATATTCGTTTTTGATCATTTGATCAATTTTCTTTTTCCGGCTTCCGGTGACTGCCGCATTGACAATCGCAGCTATGAGAAACAGTAAAATTCCTCCGACACCGATGACAAACAAGTTCATGGTTAATCCGTATTCCTTTCTGTGGTTGATCTGTTGTGTGCAGCTGCACATCAATAGTCCCAGCCAAATTCGGAAAGCTGAGCGGCAATGTCTTCCAGTCTCAGCATTTCACTGTCCTGAACGTTATTGATCTTATATAGACGTCTGGCTTCTTCAAGATACACACCAAAAACGCTGTAGTCTCTCGATGCAGACGGCTTCTTGCCTTCTCTGTCAACGATCAGCATCGCCAGCCGCATCGGAACCCGATAATTATTCGGGTAATCCTCTGCTAATTGCTTGAGCACCGTCTCCGCTTCGTCATAACGCTCCAGATACTGAAGCAGGACAGCACGGTTCTGAAGAATGGTATAAGTCGTATATCCGCGTCCGACAAGCTGTTCCACACAGGCAAGTGCGCGTTCAAGAGAAGACTTATCACCGCCGTCCGCTGCGGAATACTGGCGCATATAGACCTCAGAAAGCATCTGAAGGATAATACTGTTTTCCATACCGACCCGATCGACCGCTTCTTCCAGCAGTTCGATTTCGCGGGCAATCCAACCGGCGCCCAGCTTCTGACAACACTGTGCAGCCAGAATATAAGAACGGCTGACCAGCGCGGTATCGCCGGAAAGCGCCGCGGCATCCATCAGCTTATCCAGTGCCGCTTCATATTCACCGGAAGCAAAGCGAATTTCACCTTCCACAAGCGCCAGATCCAGAGGAGAACAGTCCGTATCCGCAAGAGAAGCAACGGTACTGCCTGCGGCTTCCATATCACCGACTCTGGCATAACAGATTGCAAGATCACGCAGAAAATCCGGTTCTGTCGGACACATTGTTACCGCAGTCTGATAGCTCACCAATGCATTCGGATAATCCTCCAGCTGGTAATAACACGAACCGGTTACATAGTTCAGTCTTGCATGTTCCAGTAAAAAGGCTTCCGCATTATCGCCCGGTCTGCTCTGGAAGGTCAATCCTTCCATCAGATCAATGGCTTCTTCATACCGACCTTCGGTAAAGAGCAGGGAGCCGAGTTCGAGATACGCTTCAATCCGTGAGCCGTCCATACCGAGTGCTTCAATCAAAAGCGTTTCTGCCTCTTCAAAACGCAGATTTTCACGAAGGGCGGCTGCTTCCGAAACTGTCACGAGATACGCTTCCGTCTTCTCTTCCTTGATCTGCTGTAAACCTTCTACCGTACAGAACACACTGGCTGCAAGACCTAATGTAATGATAACGGAAGCGATGCGCGATTTGAGCACCATACGCTTATAGCGCTTGTCGGATTTCTTCAGATTTCCGAGAGAAGCCAGCATGGCAGCCGCACTCTTGATACGGTCAGACGGCTTTGGCTGCATGGCTTTCTCTATGATCGTGCTGAGAGAATAACCGATGCTGATATGGTAATTTTCGAGAGGAACAATGCCGTCCTTCCAAGGCTTCGGATCGCATCCGGTAATCATGTAATATGCAAGCGCACCAATGGCATATATGTCCGTTCTGGGCGTGATACTGCCCATACCTTGTGCTGCTTTTACATACGGGTACAGCGGATTCGTTTCCGAGAACCGTGCAAGCGGCAGGCAATACTGTTCCGGTGCCGCATATCCGGGCGTTGCACCGATCGCCTCAATATCCTGCGAATCGTCACGCACCTCAAGGGAGGCATTGAAGTCAATGACACAGATATCGTCACCGGAAGTAATCATAATGTTCTCCGGCTTCAGGTCACTGTGGATGATGGCAGGCTTGCGTGCGTGCATATATGCAACAACCTCACAAAGCTGCTTCAGCCATTTATATACGAGCTTCTGATTCAGTGCGCCGTGCTTTTTCACATACTCACGAAGCGTCGGTCCGTCAATATGTTCCATGACGGTATAGGTAAAACCGTCATCGGCAATTTTGAGGTCGTAAATTCTCGGAAGATACTGATGACGGAGCGCTGTCATAATTCTTGCTTCGCTCTGTTCATCCATCCGTCCTGCATATTGCTTTTTGACACGCTTGATAACAACATCAATATCCAGACCGGTTTTGTGCGCACGGAACAGATTGCTGAAGCCGCCCGATGCATTCAGCGGTCTGACATCGGTCAGATCATCACCGCAAACCTCGTCCGGAATGTAACCGCCGCCGCGTCCGGTGCTGTTTACATCTGTCTGCGGCTGTCTGCGCACATTGGCATCATCAGGCATCTGTGGTGATGTATCATCATCCATCAGCGCTGTTCCGCTGCCGTTATCCGCAGATACATCCTCATCCATGAGTACCGTGCCGCCGTCATCTTCCATGAGCGCAGTTGCATGATCTTCTTCTCTGCCAGCTGCGGTATCGTCGTCCATCAGTACCGTACCGTCTGCGTCCGGCATTGGCACGGTGCTGTCATCATTCATCAGAACCGTACCGTTCGCGTCGGATTGATTCTCCGTTTGTTTCATTTGTTTCTTAATTTCCTTCCAAAAAGATTGTTGTATTATCTGAGGATATCCGCGGTAATTCTGTCAATTCCGGAGGCAGCGCATTTGCATACATGACACTGACCAGTGTTTCAGGTGCATAATCCTCTTCCTCCGGATCCAACAGAAGCGCCGTCCGTTCCGGCATATCATCAAAACCGTCCCAGCGTAATGCCGCGACGGACATATTATCTTTTTCTCCTGCACTGCGTGCCATGTCGCCGAGCATCAGCAACTCTGCTTTCAAAGGTTCCCGTCCGCCCGGAATATTTAGTGCCATATGGATCTGATCATCATCCGTAAAATGATAAAATCCGTCACTGCAAATCAGAAAAGCACCCTTTGGCGGAAGAATACCTTCTGTATAAACAGGAACAACATCCCGGCTGCCGATACACTGTAGCAGCATATGTTGACCGGGATGCGTCTTATATTCTGTTTCGCTGATTCTTCCGGCAAGCAGCTCTCGGTCAGCCAATGTCTGATCCCGGGTCAAACGGACGGTCATCTGTGTATCGTCGCAGTAGACTCTGGAGTCTCCTACCTGCGCGAGATAATAACGCTTTTCCGTCATCAGAAGGAGCGACATCGTTGTACCGAGTGTAATCCCGTTCTTCCGTCCAAATGCTTTCAGGACCGTATGAACACCGGCAATGTAACGTCCCCACGAGCCGAACAGCATGTCACTGTTGATTTCCGCAGATGTCACTATCTGCGGCAGTTCTTTATCAAACCACTGCTGCAATGCATGGACCACAGCAGCACTTGCCGTTTCGCCGCATTTCAGTCCGCCCATGCCATCGCAAACCGCCGCCATGGCAATATTGCCGCAGCGAGCGGAAGCGATTCTGACAAGGTATGCATCCTGATTGGTTTTGCGGTGAGCACCGCAATCAGAAAAATGTACAAGTTCAATTCCCATGTTCACTGTCACCGACAGACAACTTGATTTATGCGTCTGTCACATCAAAGTATTCGTCTGCAAGGCGCAGGATATCACCCGGATGGATGGCGTAAGGACGCGAGCACTCGAGTTGTTTTCCGTTGAGCCATGTATGGTTTCTGGAATTATTGTCAACGACAAAATATTCACTGCCCTGAAGCATGATATACGCGTGGTCTGTACCGATATACATTGTCTTGGAATCGACATACAGGTCCACGAGATTCTGTCCGCGTCCGATATGGAAGTTGTTGTGCGTTACCACGGTTCTCTGACCGTTGGCGCGTCTGACAAGTGCAATCCGGCGTTCCTCCCCCGCATCGTCCATCATAAGAGAGGTTGCAAGAGGAGCACCACTGTCCCCGCCGTCCAGGCTGAGGGTATATCCGCCGCCGGTCGATGCAGAATCATATCCGGATGCGGCAGGTGTTTTCTCCGCCGGCTTTTGCTGCTTTTCAACAGTCTTTTGGTTATGATTCGCCGATGATCCGCCAAACGGATTGATCATGGAAATGCCGCCACGTTCCTTCTTCGGTGCCGGTGCTTCTTCCACCGGTTTTTCATTTACCGGTGCATCGGCAGAGGGTCCTGCAAACGGATTGTCGAAGCTGAATGCGTTATCAGCAGGTTCTGCTTTCTTTTTCGACATCAATCCGCCAAGACTGAGACCGGATGCGTTTTTCTCCTTTTTCGCAGGTTCGGCAGCACCTTTGGAAGATCCCATCAGCCCGCCGAAGATCTTCATCAGACCGCCCTCTTCCTTCGCATCCGAAGACGTTTCCGTTTCGGGGACCGGAATCGGTTCGGGGTCTGGAGAAACCACAGGCTTTGGAGTAGGTGTATAAGCAGAGGGCTGCTTTTGTTCGTAAAAAGATTCTTCCTTCACCGATGTTCCGACATCCTGTACACGGTCAGCAGAAGTATTTGCGCGTGTATCAGCACGCAGTTTGCCGCTGGTCTGAAGATCTGTCAGCTGTCGTTCCAGATTGTCGACCGAGAACATCGACTCCGCGATCACCAGTCGATAAAGTACCGGCATGACAACGCTGTCGTTCATTGTATTTTCACCGATTTTTGCGACAATCTCGCGCACAAATTCATACGGTGTTACGCCTTCCTCAACGGTTTCAACCGGAATGAAAATCGCACGGAATTCGCCGGTTGCACGGTGAACAAAGACATAGTCCGCAATCAGACAGAGCTTTTTGCTGTCAAGAAGATATTCACCGCATTCCTTCACCGTGCGGCAAAAGCTAAGCAGGAAGTGTATCAGATACTTGTCCTGGCAAAGTGCATAATATGCAGAGGTCAGCGGTGCAAGAGAGGACACATCATAATACAGATAAACATCGTTATCGATATATCTCCTGCTGACGGAAAGGAATCCGGGGATGTTGTTATTCATCATCATTCCCATGGAAAGATTGTCAATCTGATCATCCCGTCCCAGCTTCAGAACAAGGCTTACAGCACTTCCCTGATTGTTATAGCTAAAATCATACATATCGTTCGGTATCCTTTCTTTGTTTGCAATCAGGGCTTACCCCAAATCCTTGAGGTGACGCTCTGCTTTGATTTGAACGTTCCAAATCCGATTGCATCCTGTTTCATCATGACTGAAATCTTATAACTGACACAGATGGTCAGATCAGATCCGTCCAGTTTTGTTCCGGTAAAATCGATGCCGTCCAGCCCGTCTTCAATGCCGAGGGTTTCAAGCATACGATCCGCAGCGCTGACACCGCCCGCAAGATAGGTTGCAAAGCGCTCCTTTGCCACTTCAATCACAACCTCATCTTTGACCGCGAGAGCGCCCTTCGGGTCAAACCAACGGTCCGTTGAGGTATAACTCTTGTCAGCTTCGTTGTCATACGGACTCACCTGCGCTGCACTTTTCGCATCACAGAACAGTTTGGCGAGCTGTTTTCCGAGATCAGAAACCGTCGCTTTTCCGTCATGCAGAATGGACGTACCATAGGTTTCGATCGCCAGGCTCTGCGCACTTTCGTTCAACGCATGACCGATCATACTCTGTGCCATAAATGTCGGAATCATTGTATAGATCGTCAGCATGAAAATCATAAAGACGACAAGCCCAATGCCGGCTTCCACCGCCATCATGCCGCTTTCATTTTCCGGATTACCGATTCTGCGTCTGAAAATATTTTTCATTTGTCAATACCCCCGATACAGAATCCGGTTCAGTGTTCTGTCAAACACATTCACATCAGAAACCTGCGGCAGCGGCAATAGCTGTTTCAGTGTACCTTTGGCATTGACTCTGATGGTGGAATACGCTTGATAAATATCGAAATCCTTGTATTCTTCTGTGACCTGATTGGTAATGGTAGCCTTGTCAAGACGATTCCGCATGGTCATTTCACATTGAATCAGGTCGGCAAGACGCTTGAGGTAGGTTTTCTCATTACCGAACAGCAGCATCATCAACAAACAATGCTCGGTGTAATCAAACGCAAGCAATTTTTTCAAATAATCATCTTTGTTAAAAATTGATTTCGTTCCCTTAGCTTTTTCATTTGTTTCTTCAATGCTGATACCATAAGATTTACAAGCTTTTTCTGTAATTTCCTTCTTTTTTGCTTCTTTCATACCGATTGAAGAAAAATTGGTAATTAGCTGCGGCAGACCACTCGGTGTGATGTAAACAGTTTTCTTTATTATTTCTGCATCCGCACCGTTGACAAGGAAAATCGTGTCACACAACGGTTCTGACAATACAGCAATGACCACAAATCCAATCCCCAATACCGGACCGATATACGGAACGACATTCAACGAGTTCATAATAGACTGAACTTCCGTATTGGCAACGACCTGAGGCAGATCCAGAAGGAGTCGTAGAAAATAGATCGCCCAAAACTGGTTGGATTGGTTTTGTATCTCGGATCGGTCACCCCAGATGATGTATTCCAATTCTGCACCGACAAACGAATACTCATCTGATTGTTTTATTACGCCAAGTATATCCCCTGCGATCGGGATATTGGTTGCGGTATCTATCGTCGGACGGCTGATCTTGGCGAAACTGAAGCCCGATAAGGTCGTACCAGTATTAAAATTCGTTCGATTAGGAAGATTATACGCAAGATACGAGAATGTCAAGAGTCGTTCATACATAAATGAAAGAAGTGATTTAGCGAGTTCTGCAACAAATGTTACAAGAAAATCCAAAATTTTCACGATAACATTTAATAAAGCCAAGCCAACATCAACAGCTGCCCCAAGTTTATCAAGAAGCCAATCAGCGTCTTTCAAATCATCAACAGAAACTATTAAATCATTGATCGCCTCCATAACCGCATCAAATTTTTGTTGGAGGATATTATTTTGTAAGCCGTATGGATCATTGGGATCATAATCCGGATCGATAGCTTGAAGATATCCCATGGATCTGCGTTGATCTTCTGCCAGAAAAGAATATTTCGGAGGTTTGCTTACCATGCTTGGCAGACCACCAATTGCCGTTTTATAATGCGAAGTATCTAATTTAGCATTCAGTCTGCCGTCAGCGACTAACTCTATTTTGAAAAGAGCGTTAAGAACATCGAATATCGCTAAAAATGTATCAAGACCTCCGCTGTCTTTGATCTCATCCTCCGTCTCATCAAACAGTTCATCAATTGCATCCTCGTCAGTAAGCCCTTCAAGATCAGCGCTGTGATAAGTTGCATAACTCGGCACAGAAGAGGAGGACGTAACACCGGATGTGTTGTAATTACTCGCTGTGGTTTTTTCGTTATTCAAGGCGGTGACTGCTTTTTCAATACGATCGGCAGATAAACCCTTTGTTTTTTCATTGATTTTTGAATTTACCGATTTTGCGCCAGAGTCAATTGCCGATGCTGCATTTTGATAATTCTTTGCCGTCGTTTTTAACTCGTTGGAGGGTTTTTCTGGCATGTTTTCATCTATTGTAGATGAGAAGGTAGTGGTGGCTGCATTAACGACCTGCGCATCAAATGAACTCCTTGCAGTGATCGCAGAGTTAATTTTTTCCTGCAACGTTTCAAACTGACTGATCAGAGTATCAATCGCGGATACATATTCTGATTTTTGGGTATTGGCTTCCTTCTGAAGTTCTGCCTTGTCCTCATACCATTCTTTGTAGCCCTTTTCGTCTTCTTCTATATCAGGACATTCTGTTCCGAGGTGATCGATCAGATTCTGAACCGCATCGCGCCATTCTTCAAATGCATCGTTATATTCCGTTTCAGCTTTTTGGACCTCCTTCATCTGCTTTCTGGCATCATCCAATGCCTCAAGCGTTGCAACCCCTTTACTGACCGTGTCTACTCCGGACGCAATCGCTTTCAGAATGTGCGTAAATCCGAGTGCCTTCTCCAACTGTTTGATGATCTCATTGATCTCCAAACCTTCCACCAATAATTTTGTCGGACCGAGTACCGAAACGCAATTCTGAATCTGCTGCTTGAGAACCTCAATTTCCGCAAGACTGTTCAGACCTTGCGCAGTGAGTTCTTCAATCTCAACGCCGCGCATATCGACTGTTTTCTGCAGTCCGATATATTTTTGTAAGGTAGTGGTCAGATCCGCATCGACATCATCACTGCTCTGTGCGGCAGAAAGCAGACCAAAACGATCAAATATGTAAGAATCATAATTGGACAGTGTGGAGTAGGCACTGCTTCCGAGGGCACTGTCGAGTGCATTGACCATACTCTGATAACGTCCCATCTCAATCAGCATGGCTGAAAGAGAGAAAAACGGGAGCATCAGACAGGCGAGAAGAATGGAAATTGCGCCCCTTGTATCTCTTTTTATCTTTTCAATCGTACTTTTCTTCATAGAAATCATCCGAGCCTTCGCGCAAAGGCATCCTTTCGGTTATTGACAGTCACAGCAAAGGAGCCTAATCCTCCATCGCATCTCTAATCGTATTAATCAACCCCAAAATTGAGTCAACCGTCTTAATAATTTCACTTTTCAGCGTAGAGCCTGTTATTGCATTCAGTGTATTGACACCGTACATATAATCACTTACGTCCATGATCATTGCCCGACCGGTGGCATGATACGTCACCGTATCTTTCAATCCGAAAAACGAAAGCGCACCTCCGAACGGAATCTCATATGTTGCCTTGATGTCAACAACAATATGCCGCTGGGCAAAAGCATCGTAAACGGTTTCCACATGGATTTCCGGTTCAGAAACGGCATATGCAAATGATGTGGCATCCAATCGCCACTCAGCGAATTTTTCACCTTTTTCGGCATTGTCATCCTTCAGTGATGAACCGATATAGCGATACGGGCTGAGGGAGCTTTTCAGACTTGCATTGACAAAGCCCATGACCGGGTCCGTGTTCGGATACGCATAGCTCTGCGCAATGCGGTAAGCCGTATCGTTTGCGGTATTGACCACCAGCCATTGCTGATAGAACAGAAAACCGAAGCCCATTAAGAACACAAGAAAGAATATCAGAATTGTCAGAATGATGATTCCCTCAATCGCGAGCGCACCATCTTTGGCTCTGCGCCATGAGGACAACATGCTTTTTACCTTCATTTGTATCACAATCTACGGCAAATGCCTCTCCTTTTTGCGTTTATGTCAGCGCACAAAGCAGCCAGTAAACAGCTGCCCACACAAATACCGGGATCAGTGCAATCAGTGCCTGCTTTCCGTTGGCAGAAGCATTCATCTCGGTGATTCCCTTGTTCGGTCTGCCTTCGGGATAATAAACCGTGAGTGTTTCGGGAAGTGTATCTGTCGTACTGACACCCAAGGTATAAGTTTTTCCGTTCACCTCATATGTATATGTACCGAGCCAACGGCTGTCCCGATCAAGCGGATTTTTATGTCCCGGCTCACCGGGCAGATACCGTGTGCCAACAAGCGTTCCCACAGCAACTCTGCCCGCACGCTTTGCTTCTTCAATTATAATCTCATTGTTTCCCCGGTACGCGCCGCGTTTGGCAGCGGAAACCAGATAGGGACACGTGCAGACAACGGCAATCACCGCAGAAATCAGCAACAGATGAAGCTCCATGGACAGACCTTCCTTATTTCATATTTTTATAAAAATCAATGCGAAACCGTCCAGTAAATCAGCGAATAACCGGACTGTCCTTCGGGAATAACGGGACAGCTGCCGCCCTTCTCAAAATATCCCGCATCGTCGTAAATAAAGTCGATGATCAACTCACCGTCAGTGTTGATGAAACCCCACTTGCCGTTTTGCTTGACAGCTGCGGCACCGCATGAGAAGCTGCGTGCATCTTCATACTGCGGTTCAATAAATACCTCACCGCTTCGCTTCATAAAGCCCCATTTACCGTCTTTTTTATATGCAATCGCACTCTGGCGGCAAAGATCAATCTCCTCGGCGGCAATCGTTCCGAGCATTTCGCCCGAAGCATCATAAAGCCCCCATGCGCCGTTTTTCTTCAGCATAAGACGGCTGCCGTTGATATAAGATCCGTCTTCACCGAGAAGCATACCTTCATAACTGTTCGCGGATGTCTGCTCACCTGTGGTTCCGATCAGAATCCAGCTGCCGTCTGCTTTTTGAACAGCGGCTTTACCGCCGGAAAATCTGCCTGCATCTGCAAATCCGCCGAACAGTTCATTCCCAATATTGTCAATAAAACACCAGTCCTCACGTCCTTCAAAACGCACAGCAATCATTCCCTCAGAATATGCTCTGGCCTCTGCAACACGTGCGGAAATACGGCCGAGCTTGACCCCGTCTTTGTCCAAAATAAATGCTTCGCCGTCAACTGTCTGAACAAGGACATCGCCGTTCTCATTTGCAGGCCCCACATAAGAATAAAGCGCCGCCAGTACATCCTCACCGGTATTGCTGACAATGCCCATCAGTCCGTCAACAGTGACAGTATACGCACCGGCACCTGCATACTTTGAAATGGTTTCATATTCCTGATAACGCGCCTTGACCGCCCAATAAACAACTTTATGCTGTTCAGCAAGCAGCTCACTTGTGATTCCTTTCTTTTCAGCGGCATTCAGAACAGTCATTGCTTTCTGGTATTTTCCGGCTGAAATCTGAAGGGCTGCGTGCTGTTCCCAGTATTCGGTCACTTCGGGAAAATCGTCATTGACACCGCTGTAGGCGGAGAGAAGACGCTTCTGTGCAGCAGAAGTTCTTTCTTCCGCATAAAAATCTTCACATGCCGTAATCAGCGCACGGTAAATATCGAGCTTCGGTTCGATCGAAATTGCTTTTTCATATTCTTCGATCGAAAGCTCATACAGTCTTTCCGAATAATACTCTTCGGCTTTTTTCAGATATGCAGCCTGTTCGTCACCATCGGATCCAAGATTATCCAAAAAGAAAATCCATCCGAATGCGCAAACCGCAGCAATCATAACCGTTACAATGAAACGCGTACTTTTCATAAAGCCAATTCACCGTTCCGCCGACAGCTTGTCAGACGGAACTCCCTTTCTTTGAAATACAGCAAGGAACTTCAGAACGTTCCAAAAATGATTGTCAGAAGATACCCAATCAGTAAAAACGGACCGAGCGGAACACGTCCTTTGGAGGTCAGACGCTTAAGAAGAATCATGATGCCGGCATACAGAAGTGCGGCAACCTGAGATATAAACAGGACAAAAATAGTTCCGTAAACACCGAGAACCGCGGCAAGCACGGATAATAGCTTGATATCTCCATATCCGATGCCGTTATGCGACAAACGCCGGAACAGAACAAGCACCATAAAGGTCAGAACCATCCCCAGTATCCCGCCCAGAACCAGACCGGGATCAAATTTTCGGCTGACAAGGCAGTCAAGCAGCGTACAGACCGGAAATCCCGCGAGCAGAATCAATACACACAAATTCGGTATCGTACAGTCGAGAAAATCCGTATATGCGGTGACAGTCAGAATCGCCAGAACCCACAGCAGCCGGATCCAGGTTGTCCATAGCTGTACACGGAACGGCATAAAACAACCGCATACAATGCCAATGATAGATACGATGATAAGAAACGGCAAAAGCTGCCCTTTCCTCTCCGGTGGCAGCGGACGGCGGCGTGATATAAGCCATGTGCCGCCAAAGGAAAGCACACCTCCGACAATGCCGGTTAGCACGAACATATTGCTGATCTCCTTCAGAGATTACCGTTTGTTTCCGGTAATCATGATTCGCAGAACAAAGACTTGATTGCAAAGTGCAAAAGAATCCTTCTGCACAACAGCCCGTGGATGACAACCCGCGGGACAGCCTGTTTTCCGGGCACCGCCCTTATTTGCACAGTGCAAATTTGCACGGCACTCGGAAAGCAGGCTCTGCAGCTTGCTGCCGCAGAAGCCTGTCGTCGGTTGGATTGCATCAGATCTTGTCGAATTCGCCCATGAATCTGTCAACGAGTTCCTGAACCTTACCCATGATCTGATCCTTGAAGCCGATAAAGGCAATGATCAGAACGAGACCAAGACCGAGAAGGACGAGAACCTGGATGATTTCCATACCTTCTTCATCATTTTTCACTTCAACCATCTTGAGGTAAAGCGAGATCATGAGCTGATTAAGCTTTGCTTTCATGTTATTTCTCCTATTTTTATTATTTATCTTGACTGATCGGCAAACTGCCGTCTCAGAAAAAATACGTGTTTAGAAATTGAAATTCAAACCTGCAAGTGCAGATGCGAGAATGATAATCAGAATACCGACCAGAATCAGCATTGTCGGCATCAGAAGCTTTGCCGCAGCCTCGTCACCCTTTTTCAGCATCAGCTGACGCTTGTTGCTCCAGAGCTCCGTTGCCTGCTGCTTCAGAAAGATTGTCAGATTCGAGCCGCCCTTTTCGGAGGACTGAATCAGAATACCGGCAAATTTCCGGATCTGCGGTGTATTGGACTGGATACCGAATGCATAAATGGCATCGGTTTCGCTGATACCGTTGTTCATCTGATTGCAGGCATTGCGCATCAGATCATAAATCGGTCCTTCCTTGCTGTACGCCACATTGAACCACGCGCTGCGCAGGTTCATACCGCAGCCCATAACCAGCGAAAGCTTTGAAACCACATTGGAAAATTCCAAGAGGCAGTCCTCACTTCGCTTGGTCAGTTCTTTTTTCATGGCATTGACACCGGAATCGTAAACGGCATACACCGCAACAGCACCGAATATCGGAATGATAATTGCCATGGTATCATCCATCATGCCGGTGACACAGCAGATGATCGCAGCAACAATCAGAATCAGAGAAAGTGTTCTGGCAAAATAAAGTCTTGCCCAATATTCGACAAATTTTCCTTCATTTTCCGGGTGAAGAAGCTTTGCCTGTGCGCGCATACGTTTACCAATTGCGGATTCTGCACCAAACATCGGGATTTCCTGAAGTGCAAAGCCGGCAGCCCACAATTCTTTATCGCTGTAGCCCTCTTCCGGAAGATTGGCAATCAGCGGATCGTATTTTTTTCCTTTTGCTGTCAGAACGATGTACGCAAAGGACAGAAATGTTCCCAGCGCCAGAAACAGCAGTTTCACAAAAACCATATTCTACTCCTATCTTGAGAATCGGCAGTACTTGTCAACCCTTGATATTGATGATTTTCTGACCCATGCGGTAAGCGACAACAAACAGCACGACGCCAACGGTTACCGCCGCAACGCCAACCGGAGTCGCAAAGTTTTCGGCAAAGGATTCATTGGAAAACTTCAGCATGGCAACAATGAGAATCGGTGCGCAGGTAATGATGTTCAGCTCCAGCCGGTTGGCAGACATCTTGCTTTCGATTTCATTTTCAATCTGCATTTTCTCACAGATGACCGAGTGTGTCTGACGGACAATCTCGTTGATCTTACCGCCGGAGCTTTCGCCGACTGAGAAAATGTTTGCAAAATCCTCGACATCCTCCAGGCTGCTTCGTTTTGCAAAGTCATTGAGCATATCTACAAGCTTCACATTGTTTCGTCTTGCTTCGGATATCTGATACAGCTCTCTTGTGATATAGGCATTTTCCGAATACTGCATATGCATGTCTTTATATGCATCATCAAATGCCTGAAGAACTGTGCTGCCCGACGCAAGCGAGGTTGTCAGGGATTCCAGCATATCGCGGAATTGCAGCCGCAGCGTCGCACGCCGCTTTTCAAGCAGCTGTGTTGTGCGGATCGGCAGGAAAACCTTTACCGCAATGATACCAACTGCCACAAAAACCACCGTGTTGCTGATCGTCGTCAGGCTGGTTGCTTCTCCCTGGCTCTTGAATAAGCCGCCGTAAAACAGAAGACCTGCAAGACCGCCGGCGATAAAAGCCGCGATGGAATATAAAAGCTTCTCATTTTTGCTCATCACATACGTGTGATAATTGAGCATCGGTTGATTTCTCGGATTGTTGAGATACTGTGCCGGAGGAGCCGGCTTTTTCTTTTTCTGTTTACTGCTCACGTAACTGTTCTCCGCCTTCGTTTGAGGAAGGCCGCCTTTCCGGGTTCGGGGATCGTTCTGCCCCACACCCTGTATTTAGATGAGATCCGCCTCAGTGTAGCCTGCACGGAAGAGCTTTTCTGTCTTTATCATTTCCTTGTCACTGCGCTTCAGCTGTCCGGAAACCTTCTGAACTGTTGAAGAAGCATCCTCCTTGAACTCAAAGAGCGGATTGATGATATAGTTATCATCTTTGTCAAGTCCGATAATTTCGGCGATGGTAACCGTCTTACGGCTATGGTCACGCAGACGAGACAGATGAATGATAATATCAATCGCACTTGTGATCTGTTTACGGACTGCCTTCAGAGGAAGATCTGCCGCACCGCGCAAAACCATGGTTTCCAGACGGCTGAGCATATCCTCTGCCGTATTTGCGTGACCGGTAGAAAGGCTTCCGTCGTGACCGGTGTTCATCGCCTGCAACATATCGAGCGCCTCCGCGCCGCGGACTTCACCGACAACAATGCGGTCAGGACGCATACGAAGGCTGGATTTGATGAGCGACTGCATGTTGATTTCTTTATCCGACGAAGCGGTTGCATTTCTTGTTTCCAGGCGTACAAGGTTCGGTACGCCGGAAATATTCAGTTCTGCCGAGTCCTCGATCGTAATGACACGCTCGTCTGATGGAATGAAGTTCGAGAGCGCATTGAGGAAGGTGGTTTTACCGGAGCCGGTACCGCCGGAAATAAAGATATTATATCTTGCGCGAACCAGCTTTTCAAGAAATGCTGCAATCTCCGGAGTTACCGAGCCGTAGCCGATCAGTCGTGCCATTGTCATCGGTTCTGCCGAGAATTTTCGGATTGTCATTGTGGAACCGTCAAGCGCAATGGGTGCCAGAACGACATTGACTCGGCTTCCGTCGGGAAGTCGCGTGTCAACAATCGGATCCGCCTGCGAAACCTCTCGTCCGGCGCGTCCGACAATGAGCTTGATGACATTCCGCAGCTCCTCATCGTCTTTGAATTCGGCATCCATCTTTGTGATTCTGCCTTTTCGCTCCACAAAGATATTCTTGTGTCCGTTGATCATAACCTCGGTGATCGCCTCATCAAGCATGATCGAGTCCAGAAGACCGCCAAAGCCGCGATAACTCGCATAAACATCGTTGACAAGCGACAGTCTCTGATCCAGCGTCAGATATACGCCTCTTGTACAGCGGTCCACCAGTTCATCGATGGCAGATCGAAGATCATCGTCTTCCATCGAGTCGGTATTCAGTTCCAGTCTTGCGCGCTCCCGTATATCATCCGAAAGCGTTTTCAGTTCTTCGTTGGTCATAACATCTCCATTCCCCGCAGACAATGACCTGCCGGGTTCCTTTCAGCGGTTTTGGGTGCATCCCATTTATCCGATTTCGTCAAACATGCTGCTTCCGATCAGCTCATCCACAATGCGCTTTTCATCAGCACCGGCATAATTCGGAATGGTACCGATCAGCTTCGCATAGGCAGGAAGTGCAATCTGCGAAGCGGAGCTGCCGAAGTGTGAATACAGGACACCGAGACCGCCGCGCAGAATCGGCTTATCGGTATTATTGAGAATGTTGATCGATTCGAGAATTTTTCCGAGACAGAGGTTGCCGCGCACACTGCCGTCGCCGACAATCACCACTTCATCGGCCTTTTCCATTGCGGTGAACAGAAGCGGACCGAAAACAGAATCCATATCCAGAACACAGCAGCTGCACATCCCCGGAAGTGCCTTGAACAAGGCATTGATGTCATCCGGATTCATATCCATTGCTTCAAGCGGGAGATCAAATCCGCCGAAACTCGATACTTTATATTCCGGATCTGCCTTTGCAAGACCGCGCAGTTTTGTCTGGAGCTTGCTGAGGTTTTCCTTCGCCTTTTCTTCTTTTTTATTCAGTTGGAGCCAACTCTTGATTTCATAAAGAACCTTCGTCATCGGCGCACCGACCACAGAGAATACACTGTCGGTTCTGCCGTGAGACTGCAGGTTGATGTACATGGTTTCCGTTCCCTGTGCAGCAAGACGGACCGCACAGCTGAGTGCAGCGGTAGAACAGCCGATCCCGCCGACCGCTCCCACAAACAGAATCAAACGGCAGGAGCCTTCTGCATTCTTACCGGAAGCAACATTGACCGCGAGTCCTTCCACTGCCCGGAAAAGCGCGTCCGCACGCTGATACTTGCAGACCGTCGGAAATCCGCCCATTTCACCGCGTGCATCTTCAGTCAGATAAGCAAACACAACGCCTGCGGGAAGCGCACCGGTATCAGCAAAAGCATCCGGTGAAGCCAGCAGCACATCAAGTCTTTCATGTCGATTCAGAGAATCGAGCAAAGCGCGGCTGTCTGTAAACTGCCGAACCTCAATTTCGCGGTTATAGTGCAGTCCGAAATAATCAGCAAGTTTATTTACATATCGGGAATCGGTATCGAGTATTCCAAGCCGGATAAGCATAGCGGGTTCCTCCCTGGCAGACACTTGCATGGCAAGCCCTGTCTGTTCATAATAAGTTATAGTTATATAATGAAATTATACTATGATTTCTGAACATTGTCAATATGTTATTCTCATTTTAGTCATAATTTTTCAATATTTTGTCATTTTTTCCATGTTTCGTCACACGAAATTGGTTCTGGAAACGTGTATTTGGAAAGAATCTGCCTCTTTCTGTAATTTCAGGGGACGCCCGCATCAAACGGGACGATCCTGGCCCCCCCTCCTCGATTCAATACACTTCATATCCGGAATTCTCTCTGCATAGAATAACCATAATCGATTGCAAAATTGCATTTTGCAATCGGTTTCATCGGGCTGACGCAGCCCGATGGCTCCCTTTGGTCGCTTTGAAGGTGTCTTTTTGGGCGGGAAACCCGCCCAAGCGACGCAATTTGTTTATATATCGCCCTTTGGGCGATGAAGGTAGGCAATTTTGCAATTGCCTATAGAATAACCATTCAAGGAGGAGATGCCAATGCTGCAGCAAACCTTACTGCTGTTACTGTCCGGCGCGCTGGTTGCGTTTCTGCAAATATCCGGCACGCATTCTTTCCCGCAGCCGCTGTCGGGCGAGGAGGAAACCAAATTGTTCCATGAAATGAAGGCGGGGAATGCAGATGCGCGAAAAACACTGATCTGTCGGAATCTTCGGCTGGTGTCACATATTGTCCGCAAATACTATCCCACAGCGCAGAATCCGGATGATCTGATCTCCATCGGTACCGTTGGACTAATCAAAGCGGTGGACACCTTCGATCCCGACAAGGGTGCACATTTTGCAACCTATGCATCGCGCTGTCTGCAAAATGAAATCCTCATGCACTTCCGCACACAGAAAAAATACGGTGCCGAGGTCTCCATGCAGGAAACCATCGACACCGACCGTGAAGGAAATCCGCTGACTTACATGGACATCATCGCCGAGGAGGACACCATCGCCGATGACATCGATATCAAGCTCCGCTGTGCCAGAGTACGGAAGCTGGTCGTGTCCGTTCTGAATGCGCGGGAACGGGAGATCATCATCCTGCGCTACGGACTGTCCGGTGCGGCACCGCTGCCCCAGCGGCTTTGCGCTGAGCGGCTGGGTATTTCACGCTCCTATGTATCGCGGATTGAAAAAGCGGCTCTGGAAAAATTGCGCGATCATATGTAAAAACGGCATATATAACCGCCGCCGGACATAAGATATGACACATCCGACCGCCAAAACACAGGAGGAATGATACCATGCAAACACAAACTGTATATACGCTGCTGTACAGCGGCGCACAGCACAGTGAAATCAGCGGCGAATTCACTTTTCCCGATTATCTTCCCGATATACGCAAGGTTCTGCGCGTGACAGCAGTGCCGCATGTCACGGGCAAGTACATGAACGGCGAACGGCTGGAGCTGGAAGGTGAGGTCAGCATGACGCTGTTATATGTGTCCGAGGAAAATACTGTCTGCGCATTTACAGCTGCCCTTCCCTTCTCTCAAAGCATCGCCGTATCCGGTCTTGATGAAACCACCATCGTCACCGCACGCATGACCGCCGATTCCCCTGCCTGCCGTCTGATCGGTCCGCGCAAATGCGTCCTTCGGACCCGACCGACGCTGCATGTCCGTGCTGTCGCCGCAAAGGAAATCACACCGGATACCTCTGCGCTTCCCGCATCCGATGCCGCGCAGCTTTGCACACACACCGAACCGCTGAAGGCCGCCGATCTGATCTGTATCTCCCGTGAGGAAATGCGGTATGCCGAGGACATCGCCATCTCAGACGGTGCCATCGTCAGCATCCTGTCCTGCGAGGTAATCCCTGCCGTACGCGAATGCCGCGCATCTGCCGGTCATGTCATCTGCAAGGGAGAATTTGAACTGTCCGCACTCTGCACAGTCCAGACCGAGGGCGGCACGGATTTCCGCTCTCTTTGCCGGCGCGTACCGTTTTCCGAAACACTGGAGGACAGTGCGATTACCGAGGACTGCCGCTGCGAACCGGACATTACCGTTATCTCCGTCACACCGACGGTCACGGAGGAAGGCCGGAACCTCGGAATCGACTTCTGCTGTGAAGCCGCTGTGATCTGTGCTGTCGACACAGAGGTTCCTGTCATCACCGATGCATTCCTGCCGGGTTGTGATATTCGGATTCTGGGAGATGCCCACACTGTTTTCCGTCCGATCAAAACCGTAAACGGTGCATTTTCCGTATCCGGTACACTGAAATACGATCCCAAAGAGCCGATGCAGTCAGTCACAGACTGCCGTCTGACACCGTTCCTCGACCGTTGGGAAGTCCGTGACGGCCGTGTTGTCCTCGACGGTACACTTGAGGTTTCTCTGATCTGTGCCACCGATGCCGGAAGCTATCTGCCGCTGACCGCATCCGTCCCGCTGCACTGGGATACCGACGCAACAGGACTACCCGATCCCGCAAATCTGCTTCTGCACACGGACTGCCGTGTCACGGGGAACACTGCACGCATGGACACCGGCAATGCATCCGTCATCTGCGATGCAGAGCTTGCCGTTTCCGTGTCCATGGCCGCAAAGGAACTGCATACGCTGCCGCGTGCGCTGTTTGTACCCACAGACAGCAAAACCTACACTGCACCGAAGGAACCGCTGATCCTCTGCTATCCCGATGCAGAGGAATCCGTCTGGGATATTGCCAAACGTTACCGGATTCCGCCCCAAACAGTCCGGGAGGCAAACCGACTCGATCCGACCGCCGATACCGTCAGCGGCACCGCGCCGCTCATCATCCCGATTCATCCGCTGTTTTCGCGTATGAAGGCCTAAAAAACAAACAACAGCCGTCCCTGCGAACCTGTATGGTTCCGGGACGGCTGTGATTGGTATCAGTGCCGCATCGTTGTCAGTGCAATAATCAGCCGCAGATCGTCCGGCTGTACTTTTGCGTCATGGGCAGATCGGTTGTGGCGGATCTCTCCGCAGCGCTCACATTTCTGTATGATAACATAACCCTTTTTGGCATCCGGTTCTGCCGCAATCGGACGCAGAATGCCGCGGCAGGGATTGGCTCTGTCACCGGGATTGACATCGACATGCAGGGAACACAGGCACTTGGGACAATGGTTACGCGAGGATGTCCCAAGCGGAAGCACCTCAAAACCGCAATTTGCGCAGGTAAATCCCGCGTCGTTTTTCTGAAAACGCTTTTCCTTCAGCTCCATTCTCTCACTCCTCATATATTGTTGATGATCTGGAAAAATTTACAGGAATATTTGGGGTATATTCGCACAATCTGCGCAGATACTGTATTTGCTCACAAATCAGCGGCAGACAGATGCCGTATGCCGGCATACGGGTTCTTTTGTCCCTGATCTGTCGGGCAGATCCTTTTCGGAGGGGACAAATTCATTATGAGAAATCGTAAAAAATTTGCGTGTCCCATCAAATACGTTTGCTGTCTGTGTCTGACATGTGTTCTTCTGTGTCTGACTGTGTTTGCCGCTGTACCGGAAAACGGCAATTCTGCGCCGGTCATGGGTGCAGACAGAACAGCCGGAGAAGGCATGTCGGATAATGGCCGGACCGGGGAAGATCATCCGATCATGGGAGCGGTCACCGATGCCGCCGATGCGGTTGGTGATGTCGTATCCGATGCGGGTGATGTGGTCGGGGATGTTGTATCAGACGCCGGCGAAGTTGTCGGTGATATCGGGAATGCGGCAGGAGATGCCGTCTCGGATGCAGGAGATGCCGTCGGGGATATGGCTGGTGACATTGGCGGTTCCGTCAATGACGCGGCCAATGCCGATGACCAAAACACCTCACCGGGTGCAGCGGTAGGCGGAACACAGAGCGAGAATACGCCCGGAACCGCGCTGCCGTATGACAACAGTGCGGCAGATGTCACGCCCGGCAACGCAGGTGCAGCCAATTCTGCCACCGCGCAGAACCCGGGAAGCAGCTTTACCTGGATCTGGATTCTGATCCTCGTTGCAGCTGCGGCGGCGATTTTCTTCCTGCTTCTGATGCCCAGACGCGGTCGGGAAATGTAATATGGGACAGAACACCTTCTGCCGCTTTCCTGCGGTGGGAGGTGTTTTCTTACTCCGATTTCTGTCTGAATACAAACAACTTGGAAAATACATAGTTCAAAATGACAATCAGCACCTGAACCACCGGCTTCATCCATCCGTCAGGCAAATGACAGATACCGACGAGCAGAAACAGAAGACCTTCACCAATCAGCAGGGTCGCCACACGGGAAGATACAAATTCCGCGAACTGGCGCAAAAGCCCTTCCCTGCCCGTGTTCCGGAACACAAGATTGCGGTTCGGAAAGAATGCAAACAGAACGGCAACAGCCCATGCAATCCAGTAAATCACAAGATAGTGCAGCGGCGTGACCGCAGACAGAAGATAGTAGACAACAAAGTCCACAACCGTTGTCAGTCCGCCAACGACAAGATACCAGAACTGCTCCCGGTACCGTTCATACAGCTGCCGCAGCAGCGTAAATCCTTTTTTGATCATGATTCTGAATCCTCCTCCAGTGACGCAAGCGCCTCGCAGTATGCTTCCTTTGTATACAGCAGATTGATCGCTTCCAGAAGTGCATTTGCCGACATGTGCGGCGGCAGACGCAGCTTCTGCGAAAGTCTGGCACGCCGTTCTGCACTGCCGCTTCCGCCCGACAGACCCGCCGCATAAAAATCCGCCTTTGTGACAGCATTGCGTATTTCCGGTGCGGTCGGCTCCGCATCCACAGCAAACGGCGCGAAAATGCGCGTCAGCGTGTCAGCGTCAATGCCCTCCACACCGAGCAGTCCCTCCTTGGATGGTGCCGCTTTTCTGCGTTCCTTCCCGGCAACGGCAGGAATATAAAGATGTGTAATCTTTTCCTTGGGTACACAGCCGCGCAGCAGATTGCGGATGACAAAACCCGCGCCATCCGCATCGGTCAGAACAAAAATGCCGTTTTTTTCTGCAAGTCTGCGGATCAGCAGCCGCTTTTCGCGGTCATTGAAAATTCCGAAGCCGTTGGTTGTGATGATCGTTGTGTTCAGTACAGCCGACAGCTTTTGTTTGTCGTATTTGCCCTCCACGATCACAGGGCGGTCAAGTGTGATCATTGTCTGATCCTTTCAATATAATAGTCAAGCGTTCGGTGTTCCGACTCGTCTTCGGCCAGCGCCATATCGACCTTGCGTGAGATGCGGTCCGCACCGGTGATCTCCACTCTGACGCGCTGACCGAGCTTGAACTGACGGTAACCGCACGACAGCGTCAGATTCTTCTCATCAAAGGTATAAAAACCGTCCAGCGATCCGATCGGTACGAGTCCTTCACAGGTGTTGTCCAGCTCCACAAAAAATCCAAACGATGCAACCGAGGAGATGATGCCGTCGTGTATCGTCCCGATTTTATCCTCCAGATACAGTACCTTATAAAGATCCTCGATATCGCGTTCCGCCGTCATCGCCCGGATTTCGCATTCGGTCGATTGCAGAGCGGCCTTTTCCGCAAATGCTTCGGTTTTGTGTACCGACTGCACATCGAGCTTCCCGTGCAGAATGTCTTTGACAAACCGGTGCACACAGAGATCGGGATATCGGCGGATGGGGGAGGTGAAATGACAGTAGAATTCTGTGGCAAGACCGAAATGAATGCCTTGAACTCTGGAATATCTTGCCTTGGACAGGGAGCGCAGCATCACTGTGGACAGTACTCCGTCCAATGACCGTTCTTTTGCCTCGTTCATCAGTGCCTGTAAATCAGACGGGCGAAGCTGTCTGCGCTTCAGCGGCCGGATATCCAGTCCCAGATTGTACGCAAAGGCGGCAAGTGTCTGCATTTTGTCAGCCGGCGGCTCTTCATGAATGCGGTATATGCACGGCATCTGCATGGAATACAGCCACGATGCAACCGCTTCGTTTGCGCACAGCATAAACTGTTCGATCAGACATTCCGACATCCCGCGTTCCCGGCGCACAATATCCACAGGAAACCCACGCTCATCAAGAATGAACTTCGATTCCGCACTTTCCAGCTCCAGCGCACCCTTTGCTCGGTTTTTGTGATAGAGTACCTCATACAGGCGTACCATTTCCGGATAAACATCCGGAAACAGCACAGCATACTTATCGTAATATACAGACGCCTCCCCATGCGCGAGGATGTCATTGAGCTCAGCATAGACACCGCGGATTCTGGAGCGGATCAGGGTTTCACGGCACTCACAGCCGAGAATATTGCCCGCACGGTCGAGGGAAATCAGCGCAGACAGTGCATATCGATCCTCGCCGCCGTTCAGCGAGCAGATACCGTTGGACAGAGCCTTCGGCAGCATCGGGATCACCTGATCGACAAAATAGATACTGGTTCCGCGGAGATAAGCTTCGGCATCCAGCGCACTGTTCTGCCGTACATATTCCGACACATCTGCAATATGCACGCCGAGCAGCCAGCCATCCTCCGTTTTTTCCAGAGAAATGGCATCATCCAGATCTTTTGCATCCGCCGAGTCAATGGTGAAGATGATTTTATCGCGCAGGTCCAGCCGTCCTTCTGCGGTGAGTGTGCGGCAGGCCTGCTTGTCTGCCGCTTCCAGAACCTGCGGCGGGAACGTACAGCGTACGCCGTTTTCGCGCAGAACTGCTTCATAATTTGCTTCTTTCGATTCGGTATCGCCGAACACATGCGTGACAATCCCCTGTGCAGTCGGATAGTCCGGCTTGGGATATTTGAGAATCTGAACCTCAACCTTGTCGCCGGGATGCGCATCACCGAGGTCACCCGGTCGGATCTGTACCGTTGCGGTAATCCGATCATTGTCAGCCTCGACAAAATAACGCGGCTGACCTTTTTTATAGCGCGGCAATTCTTTATACAGTGTTCCCGTGACATGGGTCAGTGCGCGGGTAATGATCCGGATCACCGCAGCTTCTGTGCGCATCTGACTGCGCTGCGGTGCGGCAGAAGTCTGTTTCCCGGTCCTGCTTTTCGTTTTGATCGGCTGAGACTGGCGTCCGCCGCTCTTTTTGGTTTCGGTGATGCGCACCATGACAACATCACCCATCATCGCACCGCCGGTACGGTCCGCACCGACAAACAGGTCCTCCGGATAGAGATGCGCATACCTTGCATCCGGCGTGACAAAGCCGAAGCCCTTTGCATTTGCGCGGAAGACGCCGGTCACATACCCAAGCTGTGCGCCGCTGACAAGATTGCCGCGTCCGGAGCGTCCAAGCTCCTTCTGATTGCACATGTCCTCAACGGTCGCATAAAACGCCGCATCAAACTCCTCCGCCGATGCAAAAGTATCGTCAGTCATCTCTCGGACTCTGGCGCAGAGTTCCTCCGGCATACAGGCATTGTAGCCCTTCTCTGCTGTTATATCAATCAACAGTTCTCTGATCGTTTCGTTCGGTTTCAATCGGCAGCTCCTTTTTTTGTTTTCGTTATTCATAGCTTACCCACAATAACAAGAAGAAAACCGCTCCGGGATGTCCCAAAGCGGTTTGATTTTGATTATTCTGCAGCTTCGGTGTCACCGGCTGCTGCGGTATCAGCAGTGTCTGCTGCGGTATCCGCGGTGGTATCCACAGTATCGCTGACGGTGGGGGTATTGATCGCATCGTCAAAGCTCTTGTATTCTTCGACTGCGGTATCCTGCATGATATAGACAACAATAACGATCAGAACAAAGATAATTGCAACAACCGTCGTGATCTTGGACAGCATCTTGTCAATGGTGGAACCCTTGGTCTTGCCGAAGAAGGTTTCTGCACCGCCTGCAATCGCGCCGGAGATGTTCTTTGCCTTACCGTGCTGCATCAGGACAGAAACGATCAGGAAGAGCGAAAATACCAGTAAAATAACACCCAGAACAGTTAACATGAAATATTCCTCCAAAATGTACGTAAATCTGATTCCATTGAGCGGCGAATTGTTGACATAGCAGTCCATGCCGCATGTGATAACTTATTATATCACATTACTAAAAAAAATGCAATAGTTAAACGAAACTTTTTTGGATTTTTTTCAAAATTTTCCGTTGGTTAAAACGCGACATCGCCCTCAAACAGGCTGTCATCGACCTCTGCCAGCGAGAAAATGGTCTTCGGTGCCGGATCGCGCTTAATCCACATACCGTCGGTGAAGTCGGGAATGGACTTGGGAGCGGAGCCCTCAGCAATCGATTCCTCAGACAGAATGGCAACCGCCATCATCGTTGCAGAATCATAAACGTCAATGGGCGTCTGTGTCTTGTTGCGGACAGCATCGAGGAACGCGCGCATGACGAGCCAGTCCATACCGCCGTGACCGCCTGTGTATTCTGTTGCTTTTGTCTTTTTCCACAGCGGATGTTCAAATTCTTCCCAATAATCGGACATCGGCTGCCAGCCCTCCCAAGGGGATCTGCCCTCAAAATAAACGGCATTTTTGTCCTCCATCCAGATACCGCAGGTACCCTGTACTCTGCCG
>SVRM01000156.1 GCA_015064785.1 Oscillospiraceae bacterium | reverse complement strand
CGTGGAGGTCTGGACGGAAATGGTCGCACGTTCTCTGACGGCGGCAGGCGGCGGCAAAGACGACATCGTTCAGGTCACCTACGGCTACGGACTTTTCACCGGTGGCTTGGGCGCACATCAGGGTGCGACCCGCATCGGTGCCATGACCGTTCCGATGTCCTCCGGCAACACCCAGCGTCAGCTGATGATGATGCATGACCTCGGCGCAACGATGCTCTGCTGTACACCGTCCTATGCCATCTTCCTCGGCGAATCCCTGCGTGAAATGGGCTACGATCCGGCTGAATTCCAGCTCAAGTCCGGCTGCTTCGGTGCAGAACCGTGGACAGAGGAAATGCGCGACAAGATCGAGGAGCTGTTCGACATCAATGCCTACAACATCTACGGTCTGACCGAAATCGCAGGTCCCGGTGTCGCCTACGAATGTCCCGCAAAACAGGGTATGCACGTCTGCGAAGACCACGTCATCGCCGAAATCCTTGACCCCGAAACCGACGAACCCCTGCCTTACGGTGAGCGCGGTGAGCTCGTCTTCACGACGATCACCAAGACCGGTATGCCGATGATCCGCTACCGCACGCATGACCTCTGCACATTGACCGAGGAAAAGTGCTCCTGCGGCAGAACCCACGTCCGCATGGGCAGAATCATGGGCCGTACCGACGATATGCTCGTCATCCGCGGCGTCAACGTCTTCCCGTCCCAGATCGAAACCGTTCTGCTCCGTGTTGCCGGTGTCGCACCGCACTATCAGCTGGTCGTCGACCGCGTCAACTCCACCGATACCCTGGAGGTTCAGGTCGAGCTGACCGAGGAAATGTTCTCCGATACCGTCGCCGATGTCGAACGCATCCGCGATGAAATCAAGGAAGGCATCAAGAGCGTTGTCGGTATTGCCGCATCCATCAAGCTCGTCCCGCCGAAGACCATTCAGCGCTCCGAGGGCAAGGCAAAGCGCACCATTGATAAGCGCGGCTTAACGGAAACCAAATAAAGAAGTTAGCATAAAAAACACGATTTCACGCGGGGTTTGCGGCTTTCGTTGTTTTACAACAACGATTTTGCCTGCGATTACATCGCATACACCCCCACACAGAATTCCCGAATTTCGGGACGAAATTCCAGAAAGGAAGGCTTTCAAAACGAAAGCCATGATGATTATTATGTACATCACACAAATTTCTGTTTATCTTGAAAATGACCACGGTACGCTCCGTACCCTGACAAAGACGCTGGCAGAAGCCGGCATTGATATGCTCGGCATGTCGATTGCAGACACGGCAAACTTCGGTATTGCACGTATCGTCGTCCGTGAAGCGGATTTCAACACCGCGATCACCGCTCTCATCAACGCAGGCTTTATGGCAAGAAAGAATCAGGTTCTCTGCGCAGCTGTTCCGAATAAGCCGGCAGGTCTTGACTCCGTTCTCGCTGTGATCGAAGCCAACGGCATTTTCATTGAATATATGTACTCTTTCAACTACAATCTCGACGGCAGCGCTCTGCTGATTCTGCGCCTGTCCTCTGATGACAAGGACGAGGCTGCCATCGCGGCTCTGCTGACTGAAAACGGCGTCAAGCTCGTATCTCAGGAAGCGGTCAACGCGCTGTAAGCAGCACGAGGTTACAGTAAAATTCATACAGATTTCCGGACTGCGGCAGTTTTGGGCAAGCAGTCCGGTTTTCTGCTGCGGCAGAACGAAACGGCTCAGAATCTCCCGTATTCCTGCGAAAGAATCTGTGGTTACTATTGACATCCAAAGGCATCTCTGCTATAATAATGATATTAAAAAGCCAGGGATTCCTGTATGGAGAGCGTGCGAAAAATGACCGATAACCTCTGCAAAATCGCCTCCAACACACTCCGTATTCCGGAACAAAAAATCTTGAAAGGATGTCTTTCATTTTCAAAAGACATGGTGATGAGTATGAAAAAAATTCGCATTGCCGCATTTCTGCTTGCGGCGCTGACGCTGGTTCCTGCTGTCATGACGTCCTGCGGCGGTGATGATACGACCGGAACCGAAACCAATGCAGATAACGGTACTGCTGCTGTCACAGAAGCACAGACTGCGCCTGCTGACCCTCTGGCAGCCCGTCTGCTCGTCGATGACGGCGTAGAAACCAAGGACTATGGCGGTGTGCCGTTCCGCATTGTTACCTCCGACGGTCAGACCAGCTACTACGAAATCGAGACGGAGACCGGTGAGGTCGTCGACGATGCGATTTTCCGCCGCAACTCCCGCGTTGAGGAACGCTTCAACATCGATCTGCAGATCACCTTCGACAAGGAATACTGGGATACCTCCAAGCATATCACCTCCCTTGTCTCCGCCGGAGACGATGCCATTGAGCTTGTTGCCATGCACGCTGTAGAATGTGGTCTGCTTGGTATTCAGAGTTATTTCTATAACTGGTATGATATTCCTCATATCAATTTCGATCAGCCATGGTGGTCTGAGTCCTCCAAAATGGACCTGTCCTATGAGGGCTTTGCACCGGTTGCTGTCGGTGATTTTGTCCTCTCTGCCATGGCCAGCACCTACTGTACATTCTACAACAAGACTCTGGCGGAAAACTATGATCTTCCCGATATATATTCCGTTGTCCGTGACGGCAAGTGGACCATCGACTATCTTGTCAAGACCACAAAGGATATTTACAATGACTTAAACGGTAATGGTCAGATCGACTCCGAGGACTTCTTCGGCTTTGCTTCCGATACACGCTCCAATGTCGGTGCTTACCTCTGGGCGTTTGACAACCCCATTTTCACCCGCCGCGACGATAAGCTCATCTATTCCTATAAAACAGAGAAAATGAACGACATTGTTGCCAAGCTTGTCGATACCTTTTCCAATTATCAGGGTATTACGACGGACTTCGGTGCAAGCTGGAACTATGGACGTGACGTGTTTGCTGCTTCCCGTGCCATTTTTGCTCATGCGATGCTCAAGCATTCTCTGACCGCGTTAGCTGACATGACAGATGATTTCGGCTTCTTGCCCTACCCGAAGTGGGATGAAGCGCAGAAGGAATACCACACACTGGTTGACGGCTCCCATCAGGCACTCGCTGTCCCGACTACTGTTGTCAATACCGATATGGTCGGTGCGATTACAGAGGTTCTCAACGCGGAATCGTGGAAGACCGTTATCCCGGCATATTATGATGTTGCCCTCAAGGTCAAGGCCACCCGTGATGTCGAATCGGTTGAAATGATCGAAATGGTTGTCGACAGCCGTAAGTTCGACTTCGGTTACATTTATGACGGTTGGGAAGGTCCCTCTTTCCTCCTCTCTGACTTCGTTGCACAGAAGAACACTGACTTTGAATCCACCTATGCAGCAAAAGAAAAGGCCATCGTCAAGCACTACGAAGAAGTTATTGCATTCTTTGAAAATTACGAGGGCTGATCTTCTCATAAGCACAACTTATTCCCGGATATACGCCATATCCGGGAATAATTTTGTTTGCTCTTGACAGCAAAAGCGATATCTGTTATAATATTGTTAATTATCTCGAATTGATGGGAAATATCACCTCACACAAAAATTATCAAAGGAGAATTCTCATGAAAAAGACCCGCATTGCCGCATTTCTTCTCGCGGCTCTGACTCTTGTTCCCGCCGTTATGACATCCTGCGGCGGTGACAGCACAACCACAACCGATACTCAGGCAACCGATTCCGATGTCGTTACGGAAGCCGTTACCGAGCCTGCAGACGCGCTGGAAGCACGTAAGCTTGTTGATGACGGCGTGGAAACCAAGGACTTTGGCGGCGATTCCTTCCGCATTGTCACCTCCGACGGTCAGACCGGCTATTACTGGCTCGAGGCTGAAACCGGTGACGTTGTTGACGACGCAATCTTCCGCCGCAACTCCCGTGTACAGGAACGCTTCAATATCAACCTGGAAGTTGTTTATGATGCTGGCTATTCCGATACCTCCAAGCACATCAACAGCATCGTCTCTGCGGGCGATGACGCCATTGATCTGGTAGCCATGCACGTTGTCGAAGCAGGTAAGCTCGCTATCAACGATGTATTCCAGAACTGGTACGATATTCCCCAGATCGACTTTTCAAAGCCCTGGTGGTCCGTTTCCACGACACGTGACCTGTCCTATGATGGATTTGCGCCGCTCGCCATCGGTGACTTTATTGTTACCGCAACCTCCGGTACCTACTGTACATTCTACAATAAGTCGCTTGCCGCTGACTACGATCTGCCCAATATGTATGATGTTGTCAACGAAGGTAAGTGGACCTTTGACTACATTGTCAGTGTCGCAAAGGATATCTACTCCGACCTGAACGCAAACGGTGAAGCGGATTCTGAAGACCTTTACGGTTATGCATCCTGCGGACGTTCCGCAATGGACGCATTCCTGTGGGCATTTAACAACCCTGTTTTCACCCGTGAAGGTGATAAGCTCGTTTACTCCTATAAGTCCGCAAAGATCAACGACATCGTTGAAAAGCTGGTCAATACGTTCTCCTCCTATCAGGGTATCTCCACCGACTTCACCGGCGGCTGGAACTACGGCATGAACGCATTCTCCCAGTCTCATGCAGTCTTCGCTACAGGCAACATCGGTGCTTCCCTCTGGGCAACGGCTGATCTGGACGACGACATGGGCTTCCTGCCGTATCCGAAGTGGGACGAAGCACAGGAAGAATACTACACCATGGTCGACGGTTCTCACCAGGCACTCGCAGTTCCGACCACCGCCACCAAGATGGATATGATCGGTGCTGTCACCGAGGTTCTCAATGCGGAATCCTGGAAGCTCGTCACACCGGCATATTATGATGTCGCACTGAAGGTCAAGGCAACCCGTGACATGGAATCCGTCGCAATGCTCGACCTCATCGTCAACAGCCGTATCTTCGACTTCGGTTATGTATACGACGGTTGGGAAGGTCCCTGCTTCCTGCTCGAAAACCTCGTCCGCGCAAAGAATACCAACTTTGAATCCGAATACGCAAAGAAAGAAAAAACGATCAACAAGCGTTACGAAACGGTTATCGATTTCTTTGAAAACTACGAGGGCTGATCCCATCCCACTGTTCCCGAAAAACCGGAGGACTGCCGCAAGTCTGATTGCTTGCAGCAGTCCCCCTTTATGTATGACGGGCATATCAATGCTCTGCGGTGAAAGTCCGCTGGGAGGTAGTTACCGACCAACCCGAAAGCGACTCCCAAGGTTTGCACCGCGAGGTGTAGGCGAGAAGAAGGGATAGCGAAATC
>SVRM01000155.1 GCA_015064785.1 Oscillospiraceae bacterium | reverse complement strand
TCACCGGAGATGAGCAGTTCACAAGCCCTGTGCAGGGTGAGGCTGCTCGAATATATCGGATTGATACAGTGAGTGGTGAGATCATCCCGCTTGATTTGAAATGAGAGGTAGAACCACAATGACACTAACCATACAAAACATATCCAAATCTACGGCACAAACCTTGCCCGTGACGGCTATGCAATGCTGACGCTGTGGCTTGCGGTGGCGGTTGCGGCTGTGACGGCGATGATGATGCCCGCGAAGCGGATGTTTGTAAAGTGATTTTTGAAAGGACGGATGATAATGAAAAGATTATTTTGTGTTTTGATGATAACGGGAATACTCCTCTGCGGATGCGGGGACAAAACATCTGACACGGATTACACCAATATTCCACTGAACTACGGTTCATTCCACATCGGTGACATCGTATATTCTCTCACCCCATCAGGACTTACTCGTTACCATGCCAACTGGGAAAAAGGCATGAACTATTTCTGCACCGATCCCCTCTGTGATCACAGCGGAAGTGACGGCGTGTGTCCCGATTGTTATGAATTATCCGGTAAATCCTATGTCACGGACGGGGAACGGATTTATATAAACGCCAGAAGCTATCTGCCTGACCATGTAGGTAATATCAAGCGGGACAATTATCAGATTTATTCTTTTCTGCTGGATGGAAGCGATATGAAGTTCCTGACCTCCTTTGACGGGTCATCCGGCACACAGCCCAATATGCGGTATCATGAAGGGTATCTCTATTTCATGCAGGGATTCTACGGAGAAAACGGTACGAGCCGTGATGACACCTATGTTCATTTCATGCGCGTCGATACGGCAAACGGCAAAACAGAACAGGTGCTGACTGAAAAATATACAACCTATGATCGGTTTTATCTGGATGACAGCTGCTATTACATCGTGCACATGACAGGCGACGTGATGACGCAGACAATGGATATTCTCGATCATAACGGTACGATCATCGAGGAATCCGTCATGCCGGACGGTCACGCAGTCGCGTATCTGACCACCTATGACGATACAACCTATGCAGTATGCTATGATACTCGGGAAATTATTACCTATGAAACTGACAATACATGTCTTACCTATTCACTGTATCGCAGGGAAGGAACTGATTTTGTACGGCTTGTTGACAACATCGGCGGTGATGGTACGCAGCTTGTATTCACAGATGGTGCGTTCTGGTATTCACCGGCAGATGTGATTTACCACGGATCGAAAGAACTGCCCACCGGAAACGGAAAAGAAACCGCACCTGTGGATTTCATCAGTTATACGAACGGCAGTATTGTCCGATATGATCTGAGAACAGGGGAAAGCAGGACGTGGAGAGCTGATGATGCTGAACTTGAAATATCGTTTCTCGGTATTTCGGATGATACAGCGATCATTGAAATCGGAAATACGGCAAAAGAATTCCGTGATGGCGTTTCCGGCAAGGAGGTTTGCAAAGCCACGCTGAACAATGACGGAACGATCACGATCACTGGAAAGATAGAGCGATGATGTCGGTGAAGCGGATGTTTGTGAAGTGATACTTTGAAAGGATGAATGATATGAAAAGAATAATTTGTTTTTTAATAACCGCGCTTCTGCTGTTCAGCGGATGCAATAATACTCTTACTGCAGAAACGTCCGGTCAGACCGAAATGGACGAAACCAATGGATCATCCACATTTACCATAGCTGGCGAGCTTTTGACATCGCAGTCGATCTTTGTCAGCGGAAATCAGTTGTTTTTCCATGATAATGGTTATTTATCTTATTTGAATTTCGAAACCGGCAAGACGTTTGTGATGTGTCCCGATCCGCTGTGTCTGCATGGCGGAGACAAAAAAGTTGACAGCGAATGCCGCGCAATCACTTTTGATGACGGTCATGAATCGGTTCTGGTTGACGGAAATGAGATTTGGTTCACCGCATGGTCTTACAAGAAGCGTTCCGACGGTATGCACGATCGGGTTCTTCAGCTCAGAATGATGGATCTGAAAACAATGGATCTGAAAATTTATCTGGAAGATAATACCATCATTTTCCGTGAATTCTGGCGGTACGACGGCAAGACTTATCTTTCCTATCCGAATCAGATAACCGACGAGCAGGGACGAGTATCCTATAACGGTGGGAATATCTGTCGGCTGGAGAAAAACGGAAAGCTGACAGTCGTGCTTGAGAGCAGCGATAATCATCCGTACTGGAGTATTGTCAACGTGGATGAATCAGGGCTGTATGTATTGAGCAGCGACGGTGTATATCGGACGGATGAGGAATTTTCCTATCTCGAGCCGGTTGATGAGGGTTACAGCGGCGAAATCATGAACGGCTATACCTATTACCTTGAGAAAACAGATGAAAAGCAGACAGCCAAAGGTGATACTGCTGATGTGGAAATCGAAGAAGAATTTTCCCTTCTTGATACATCGGCAACGGTATATCGTCTGATGCGAAGAAAATTGGATGGAAATTCCGAACCGGAAGAACTTTACAAGCCGGTTTTCGGTATGAACCACACACTTGCCATGAACCCAAAGTTTTTTTATCTGGATCATAAAAGGGGACTTGTCTATCTGATTCCGCTGGAGCTTTCACATCAGGGCTCGCTTCTCTGGGAGGAGGATGATCCAATGACTATGCAGCAAATGAATATCACAAAGCCTATTCTGACGAATATATATTCCCTGACAAACGGAAAACTGATTGAACTGAATCCCGACACAGGTGAGACGCGGGTGGTTCTCTCGGACACCGGTTCGGATATCGTGAATCTGTTTGGCGTGAAGGACGGCAAGGTGCTCGCGGAATTCAAGTTGTATAATGCTGATGAATTGATCAGACTGAAACAATCCGGCGAAAACATGAGTTCCAGCATGGATTATCGCTGGAAAGGATCAATGGAGCTTAACATAGATTGAGCAAAAGGGAGGAACACCAAATTACACTCACCATAACCAACACATCCTGAGGAACAAGTCTGACGCTGTGGCTTGCGGTGGCGGTGTCGGCGATGATGATGCCTGCGAAGCGGATGTTTGTGAAAAAATTTTCTGTTATTTGAAAGGAGAATTACCCATGAAAAAGAATCTGTTCTGTATATTTGCGATGATTATGCTGTCTCTGATGTTCCTTACTTCCTGTGGGGAGGAAAAATTTTCGTACACAGCATCCTCAAGAGAATTTCTCTTTGAAGGATATGTGTATTCCATAAACGAAAACGCTCTCCTTACCTATCGAAAAGCGGATGGTTCGGAAGAAAATCCACTGTGCTTTGATCCGTTGTGCGAACACGGAAACGGCTGTCCGGCTGTTACATGGGGACGTCGTCCTGATATTGCTGTAACCAGAAACCGTGTGGGAGATATCTGCGTTTATTACACGGATGAAGTCGTACATTTTGATGAAAATATGACGCGCGAATATTTCCTCTACTGCATCAACATGACTCAGGGCACCAAAACCGCTGTATTTGAACCCCAGAACGAACGGATCGGGAAATTCTTCCTGTACAAAAACGATATTTTCGTGGTCATTCAGCAGACCACCTATGACGAAAACGGGGAAGCGGCGGCATACGGTCAAAATTTCTGGAGAGTCTCTGCGGACGGAAGTGATCTGACACAGCTTACCAACTTCAATGAGCTGTCGCTGAACATTGCCGCAATCTGCGAATCAGCAGGGAAAACCGTTATTTACTGGATTGATTACTACGACAACCGTACGCTGTATGCTTCACCTGCCGATTTCTCCGAAAAAACAAAGCTGACGGACAATGTGCCCATGTTCGGTAATTTTGTCGTTGACAATATGCTGTATTATTCCACCGACAGCACGATTACAGCTCCCGCGCTGATCACCGAAGCACTCCCCGATGATAAGGATAAAAATGAAGACGGTACCCGCACGGTTTACCGCGAAAAAAAGTTGTCGGCTTATTATAAAAGAGATCTCACCGATCCGAATGCAGAGCCGGAGCTTGTGTATGACGGAGTGAGCAGTCCCAATCTGACAGAAACACCCCTCTGGACGGACGGAGAAATGCTGTATGTAATTCCTTATGATCCTGTGTTCATTGAAGTGATTGCCGCATCCCGTGAGGGCATTATGACAGGGGATATTGTTGAGGATTCATTGCCGAACGGTACTGAAATTGACTATATTGCAGCGCGTTCAGGCTCGAAGATAATTGAGATCAATCTGGCAACCGGAGAAAAGCGTGAAATCCCCACACCCGGATTTGACCCGTGGAAAATTATTGGTGTCTGCGGCGGTAAGATAGCCTTGCAGGGGTATGTCGTGGACTGCGACAGAATCCGTGCACAGCTTGAAGCGGAAGGTGTGAGATCCAGCTCGTTTGCATTTGAAGAGATTCAGATGATTGATGTGGAGGAATAATGAAAATGACACTCACCATACAAAACATATCCAAATCCTACGGCACAAACCTTGCCTTATCGGGCTTCACCGCCACCCTTGACGCGGGCATCTACGCTCTGCTCGGTCCTAACGGTTCGGGCAAATCCACACTGATGAACATCCTCACCGACAACCTCAAAGCCGACTCCGGTGAAATCACATACGACGGTGAAAACGTCCTCGACATGGGCGTGCGTTTCCGCGAAAAGCTGGGCTTCATGCCGCAGTATCCGGGACTGTACCCGAACTTCACGGTGGAGCGCTTCATGTGGTACATGGCGGCGCTGAAAGGGCTGTCGAAAGCCGAATCACAAAGACAGATTCCCGAAATTCTCGCCGCCGTGGAGCTGGACGACGTACCGAAGCGTAAAATCGGCGCACTGTCAGGCGGTATGAAGCAGAGACTGACCCTTGCACAGGCGGTGCTCGGCGATCCTGAAATCCTCATCCTCGACGAACCCACCGCCGGACTTGACCCCAAACAGCGTATCGCCATCCGCAACTATATCTCCAAAATCGCGTTTAACAAGATCGTCCTGATCGCAACGCACGTTGTACCGGACATCGAGTTCATCGCAAAGGACATCATCATGCTCAAAAAAGGCGTGATCGTCGACAACGCACCGCCGCATGAGCTGGTGAAGAAGATCGACGGCGGCGTGTGGCTGGTGCCGTGTGCCGAATCAGAGGTGCAGGCGATGCAGGATCGATTCCGCGTGACGAACATTGCCAGAGATGAGCAGACGGGTGAGGTGCTGCTGCGGGTGCTGGCGGATGTTATGCCGACGGAGAGGGCACGGACGGTTGCGCCTACGCTGGAGGATTATTATCTG
>SVRM01000030.1 GCA_015064785.1 Oscillospiraceae bacterium | reverse complement strand
CCTCTACCGACCTTTGAAAAGTGCCAAATGAAACTATGTACCAAATTATGTACCAACTTCATTTTCAGCGTATTTTCCGGTACATTTTTGCGAGCAAAAAACAAAAAAATCCGCACCCGAAAAGTGCGGAAAAAGCTTGATATTAAAGGAAAAACGGGAGATTTTTGCATCTCCCGTTTTCCTGGTCTGAGTGACAAGACTTGAACTTGCGGCCTCTACCACCCCAAGGTAGCGCGCTACCAACTGCGCTACACCCAGACATCTTTTTGGGGTATGTTGTCGGTTTCCCGCTCAACGTATAATATTATAACACATTAATTCTGTTTTGTCAATAGATTTCGGAAAGTTTTTTGCGTTTTTCTAAATAATTGCTGATTCGGTACAATCCGGCAGAGAAGTTTCAGAATGCTGTCAATCGATAGGAAAAGAATATGAAGTTTTGGGAATGCTTTGGTTTTGTCTTTACAGTTGCATTCGCTATTTACAATATCATGTCCTTGATTTTCTTTGCTTATCGACACAAAAAAGTAAAAGTAAACCAGAAGTCGGTGGTATTTTGATGAATTATATGGTATAATAGAAGTACCACGATTTGACAGCATGTGATGATTGATCGATCACGCTGGATCTGTCAAACAAAAACAAAGAAAGAGATGATAGCGTGAAAAACACTTTTTCACGCGAATTTTGTGGCTTTTGTTGTTTTTACAACAACATTTTTGCCTGCCATTACATCGCATTCAAACCACACCCACAATTCCCGGATTTCGGGACGAAATTCTTAAAAGGTAAGCTTTCGTAAACGAAAGCCAAGGTGATTTCTATGAATATGCAGAAAACAGGCAGCTTTATCAAAGAAAACCGAAAACGGCTGAATCTTTCCCAGCAGGCACTGGGTGAGTATCTTTCGGTCACAGATAAAGCTGTTTCCAAGTGGGAGCGGGGGCTGGCATGTCCGGATATCGAAAATCTCAAGAATATGGCACTGCTGTTCCGATGCAGTATTTCCGATATTGTCAACGGTGTACAGCATGATGACTCCCATTCCAGCAATCTTCCCATGGATCTTCCCAAAGAAATCGATGTACCAAAGTCTCCCTCGGAGGATGTAACGGTAACACTCGATTATACATCCGCACAATCCATTTCGTCTCTGCTGTTCGGGGACAATCTTGAGCATACCCGCGGATGTATTTACAGCGGTCTTTCCGCTGAAATGCTCAGAAACCGGAAATTTGTCAGTAAGCCCGGACGGTACGGATGCGCACATGAGTGGTATGCGGTCGGTGAAAATCCGATTATGGCGTTCGGCGCTCCATATACAAGACACGGAGATGGCTATAAAATGCGCCGCAATCATGAGCGGAATGCGCAGTACATCACCAATTATCATGCCGGGCTGACCGGTATGGGGCAGAAGGACCTTTATCTGATGGCTGATACCGATTACGATTTTTGCGCTGCTGTTCGCTCCTTTTCCGGAAATCAGCTCACTGTTTCGCTGATCGGTTCGGATAAAACGGTGTATGACAGCAAAACGCTGATGGCAGAGTCCGGCGATTACCGTGAGGTTGCTGTAACGCTGCATTCTCCGAAGGAAGACCCCGAAGCGCGGCTGGAGATCACCTTTGATTCGATCGGTACTGTCATGATCGGTGCCATATCTCTGATGCCGTCCAAAAACTTCCGCGGGATGCGTGTAGATGTGATCGAAAAAATCAAGGAAGTGGGAATCAAGTTGCTTCGCTGGCCCGGCGGCAACTTTGCGGGAGAATACCACTGGAAGGACGGACTTCTGCCGCGTAATATGCGTTCTCCTCTGCAATCCTATCAATGGCTGGAAACACAGCCGCATTCCAGTGGATACGATTTCCACGAAATCAACACCGATGATTTTATTGCGCTCTGCCGTGAAATTGGCGCAGAACCCTTCATCACGCTCAATCCGACATGGAATACACCGGAAGAAAGCGCGCAGTGGGTGGAATACTGCAACGGTGATGAAACAACGCCATACGGTAAGCTGAGGGCGGAAAACGGACATCCGGAACCGTACAATGTGCAGTTCTGGTCTCTTGGCAACGAAATGGGATACGGTCATATGGAAGGGGCGAATACAGCGGATGCCTATGCCAAAGTTGTCCGTGAACATGCTGAACAGATGCTGGTGGTTTCGCCCGGTCTGACGATCTGCTCCTCCGGTCCGTATCCCAATCAGGAATGGGCGGAATATTCTGCACAGGCGCTTGCCGATGTTGCATCTGTCGTTTCTCTGCATCACTATGCCGGATTCCCGCAATACATTGATCCCGAAATGCGCAGGGAAGAGTATGAAGGCTTCATTCGCAAGGTGGATACGGAATTCCAGCCCCGCATCCGGATTCTCCGTGAACAGCTTGGGGACAGCAAAGTTAAGATTTCTTACGATGAATGGAATGCATGGTATGCATGGTACCGGTGCGGCAGTGTCAGCGAGGGTATCATGACGGCTGCGTTCCAGAATATGCTGTTCCGCAACGCAGATAAGTACGGTGTAATCATGGCGTGCCACTTTGAATCGGTTAACGAGGGGGCCATCAAGGTCTATCCGAACGGTGTCCGGCTGTCGCCCACAGGCCAGGTGTTCTCTGTCATGAAAGCGCACGCGAACGGTATGATCTGTGCGCTCGAGGAAGATGTGACCTCAACCAGAAAACAGGATGTGGTAACCACAACACTCCTCAACCGTTCCTTCGATCTGCCGAAAACGTTTTGTCTGAACAACACCGGTGCTGTTCTTTCTGCCGAGCTGTACAGCGCCGACGATGTTGTGCCGGGTACGGAGTTTTCTGTCAGTACGCTTGCCGCAGTCAGTGAAAACGGCACGGTGAAAATTGTACTGCCACCCCACAGTCTCGCGGTCATCCGCACCGAAGTGGCGTGATATCTGTGGTTTGAACAAAATGAAATAACTTTGTCATTTGAAAACGATGAAATGCAAAGCCTCCCGAACCGCATCAAAGCGGAGTTCGGGAGGCTTTTCTGTTCCCATCGGAGACACTCAGGAAATGCTTTCAATATTACGCTCAGTGATAAGAACAATGTAATAGTCGGGCTTGCATTCGGTGATCCATTTCTTGTTGAACACATAGTCAGACTGACCCTGCCAGTATATTTCGCGGAAGGTCTGGTTGAAGAACTGGTACATGTTCGTTGCAAAGCTGTCACGGACAATCATTGCGGTCGGCACATCCTTTCCGGCTGCCAGATGGTTTTTGACCGTCTTTTCCTCATTGACCGGCGGGTAATAAGGACGGTTGGTGCCTTCATAGAAGGTGTACGGACTGTCAACCGCATCGACCAACCAACGCACAAACGTCGCATTTTCCTGGATGAGCGTACAATCCAGATCGTAAGCTGTGACGATATCGCCTCCGTTGACCACCTGATTGTAGAATTCCACATCTTCTCCGGGAACGACAGGCTTCAGTGCGGGCCAGTTGGGGGAGAGATAGTCCATCAGCGCATCATATGCAAGAAAGGTGCCGTAAGGTGTCCAGTGGGAGTCCAGCTTGTTGTAAATCTTGAACTCGTCTTCTCTGTGCGCCCAGAGCAGATCCTCAAGCTCGATGACCGTTGCACCGGCTTCTCTGGCAGCTGCATAGAACTGCTCAGTACGGGAAGTATCTGCCGTGGATTTCGGATAGCGGATCGGCGCTGTTTCGGGATAAATGGTGATTGGATTGGGGACGATGAGATAAATCAGCTCACAGTCGTTTTCCGCAAGAAACTCCACGCGGGACTTCAGACGGGAGATCAAGCCTTCCACCTGGTCATCAGACAGAATATTTGTGCCCATCCAGTCGTCAAACTGACCGTAATAATGTCCCTGCATGTTGTCGCCGAGCGCGGAGCGGTAGACACCGTACCGCTCGAAATCGAGTGCGTAGTTGGGCTGTGTGGTGACGATAATGGGGTCGGATTCTGCCTTGCCTGGTTCCTCCTGGGTGATGGTCAGTGTGCTGACACCGGACGGAATCTGCACCTCAACAAACCAGTTGTCGTCATCGGTTCCGAACACCTGATGCTCATGCAGATGACCGCGGACGTGAATCTTTGCGCCGACAGTACACTTTCCGCCGAAAATCACAAGATCGTCACCGCCGTGCGTACTGACGGTCATGTCGGGAAGCACGCTTTTTTCAAGGGTTGTGTCAGCAGCATCGGAGATATCCGGGATTCCGTTGATCAGCGCGTCATTTACGCTGGATGGAATGTTGACAACTTCATCGTCGATTGTGTCCTGAGGAATTGCATCGGCTGCCTTGTCGGTTTCCTCTTTGTCTGATTCTGCCGCATCGGCACCGAGCAGGGCAGTGATGGCTTCCTTTGCAGGTGTATTGTCACCGGTTGCCATAAGGATGACATATCGACCCACGACCCAGATCTCACTGGAATCAAGAACGGGTATCTGATCTTCTTCATAGGCAATCATGTCGTCGCGCATAGCTTCGCGTACATCAAAGCGTGACTGAAGCAGTGTCTTGACCTGATCGGCATCCGTATAGGTTTTTGCTTTCATGATGTCGATCTCAAAGGAATACAGGCCGGAGGGCATTGCCAACGCATATTCTTCCACATGTGCAAGCAATGTGATTTCATAGTCGTATTCACCGTAGAACAAAAAGCCCATGGTGCCGTAGTCGAGTGCATTGTTACTGCCTTCTTCCGCATCCGAATAGAAGATATCGGGCTTCTTGGTCATGTCCTCGGTGTAGCATTCCAATGCCGCCGCAAGAAGCTCTTTTACAGGAACGTTTGCCGCTGCTGCCGCATTTCCACTGCATGAGACGATCGTGGAAATGACCATAAGGATCGCAAGGAATAATGAAAATTTTCGCATAATAACTCTCCAAAATATGACTTGATTCTGCCGCAAACATCATTTTGTATCCGGGTATGTGACCATCATGAGATCACCCAGATCGAGATATTCAAAGTCACCCGGGAAGTTGAATTTGCCGCGGGTTCCGCGCGAGAAATACAGATCAATGAATCTCTGTGTGCAGCCTGCGATTCCGGTGCCGGCAGAGCTGCGGAAAATGAAACTGGTACCGTCTATATGCATGGTATGAAGCCCGTTCATCTCTGGTTTCACATCGGACAGAATGAAGGCGTTCGGAACATTTTCATCACCGGTGATGATGTCAAGCAGAAAACCGCACTTTCGGGCAATCGTCTCCTGCAGCGCTTCTGCTGCCTGCTTTTCCTTCGAGTATGCTTTTTCGGGAATGACGATCTTCCAGTTTTTGTCTACACGGTTCATGTCGATGTAAAGCGCCGGAATGTCAAACTGATGGTACACAATGTGCTCATAGCCGGTCGGAACCGCGACATCCTGACCATCTTTGACAAATTCCTGCAAAAAATAATCCACTGCCATTCGGATGCCGGCTGACGCACCGCCGCAGATGTATATATCGCCGTCCACTTCTTTGATGATGTATCCGGTCTCGCCAAGTGAAGTGATGTCGATTTCAAGACCGTCGCGCAGGGTATTGCCAACGATGATTTCGTGGTCATAAACAGGATTCTTTTCCCAGTCTGTGGAAATGCCGATCTCGGCGCCGGTTGCATCATTAATCGTAGTCCTGACCTTCACCGCGGCATTGATCTCGGACCTGTCGTTTGTGGCGTCGCTTCGGATTACATAATAATCGCTGGCACCCGCACTTGTAATGTTGACATACGCAGGAGTCGGAGGTTCCGTCTCCTCCGTTACAGCCTCAGGTTCTGTGCAGGCTGTCAGGAGAAATGCGCACAACAGCACTGCCAAAAGTCGCATCCAATTCATCAAATCAACACCTCCAGTGTTTCTATTTATCTAATTATACCATAATCATGTGAAAATATCAATTCTTTTTTACCCGAATTTTCTGGTTTTATGTGAAATCTGCATGAAAATCGAGGTGTTGCAAGTTCTTGCAACACCTCCTTGGAAATTTCCTTTGCCCTGCAGCGGAGGGGCATTTTCATATGCGAAGACCCGCAGTCAGACTGCGGGTCGGGATGAAAACTGGGAAATTCGGGTCACTTCGTGACTCCGGGGAGTCGCATGTTGCAAATTGCAACAACCGCAGGGAGAGATAGCGGAACTGCTGCAATAACATATTGCAGCATTCACAACAGGACTGCCTTCCAGACGCCACAGGATTGTAACAACCATTGTGTGGCTGGTGGTTATATCGGGTACAAAGATATCTGCTGTAATGCTGGTCATCAGACCGGTTTCAATACAGAAGTGAACGCCGTCATGGTACCATGAGGTGCTGTCAAGATCGGTATAACCGTGCATCGGGTAGGCAGTGTCGCCGGGACAAACTGTGACAACTTCCTTAAAGGTTACCTCGATATTCACCTTGCTGCCAGGCTGTTTCCACGATGCTGTCTGCACCAAGTGTGAACGCAATGTCATCGGGAATGGCATAGTCATCGGGAGCTTTGGAAACACGGACGGTATATTGGCCGATCGGCAAGCCCTCAATTTCCCCACTGCCTTTTGTTGAAAGCTTCAAAAACATCTTTGTTAAAACCTGCGAAAGTCTGTTCTGCTACGATCAGGCTGTCAGCATTGCGGATCTGAAATTGTATCTGCTGCGGCAGAGCATCTACCGGTGGAGCCCGGAACAATTCAACCTCAGCCGCGATCGTGACCGAAAATGAGGTTATTTGAAATGTATTTCTTCCGGATTTACCGACCAGCTTCGGAATATTCGTATGACTTGTCTGATATGTGCTGCGCTTTTACGCATCCGCTGCTGCCTGAATGGTCAGAACCTCGCGGGAGGAACGGATGACCTCAGCGGTATTGATGAGCAGATCGGTTTCACCGTTGATCTCGCGCAGAAATTCGCCAAGACCGGTGACATCGTAGGATTTTAACTCCACAGGGACAAATCCGCGGCTGCCGTTGCACGCGACCTGCAAAAGCACACCGGTATCCGCATCGATGCCGGCGGTTCCGGTACCCTTCATCTTGTATTCCGCAACACCTTTTGTGCCCCAGAATGTCATGCGCCAATAGGTTTCAAGGTTGAAGCCGCAGCTTGCGGGTGCCGCATAGGATACATCAGCGGTAAAGCCTGCGCCGTTGTCAAGCTCTGCCATGAACTGACCGCAGTCACGGAAATTGGGCTTTTCTGCGGCAAAATGATTCCATGTACGCGCGCCTGTGACGTTTTTGACGCCCATGCCGGTGATAAAGCGGACAAGGTCAACACCGTGGATGGCAATATCATTGATCGTTCCGCCGTGCTTGCCTTCCTCAAAATACCACATCGGACGGCTTCCGTATTGGAGCGGGTGCTGTGCCGTCATATTGATACAGCCGATCTCGCCGAGCGTGCCGTCTGCAATCATTTCACGGAGATTGCGGATGCCGGCAGAAAAGCGCAGGGTCAGATAGCAGCCGACACAGAGGTCCTTTTGGGCTGCCAGCGCTTCGATTTCATCAAGCTCGGATAGGGAAGTACAGATCGGCTTGTCTGCATAAACGTGTTTTCCAGCGCGCAGCGCGGCAATGGCCTCTCCGCCGCGTTCTCCGAACGAACCGCCAAGACAAACGGCATCCACACGGTCATCATCCAGCACCGACTGCAGTGTCGGATAATGAAACTCCAGCCCCAGTCCGTCGGCGAGTGCGCGGCCGGCGTCTGTGTCTTCCCATGCACCGAGAACGGTGATCTGCGGGTTTTTCATAGCTTCCTCGTAAATTGCGCCGGTATGGCGGTGCTTGAAGCCGACAAATGCAAGATTCATAAGGGATTCTCCTGTTCTTTTGAAAAATGATGCGCAGGATGACTGCGCTTTTGATTTGTCCATATTATATCATATCTGCTGCTTCATTACAAGATGATGCAGAAATCTGATCGGAAAATTTGAGGGAACATAGATGCATCAGCGTGAGTGAGCGGTGTTTGTTTTGTTTGCATGAACGGGCTGATACGGGAAAAAGACAACAGGGGTTGTTGCAAGTTGAAAACTTGCGGCAGGTATTCAACCTGCGACAACCACGGGGTCACGAAGTGACCCGAATTCCCGGTTTTCATGCCGACCCGCAGTCTGACTGCGGGTCTTCGCATATGAAAATGCCCCTCGGATGAGGGGCAAGGGAGAGCTTCCGGACTGTATTTCATGCAGTCCCTTGGGCTGAGGCACGTAAATGCAGCAGCCTGTGTCTGCTTGGGTATTTGAATTTGTTTTTTTACACGCGCATACAGCAAAACGGCTGGCACGAAGGAACATCAATCATCGATCGGCATTTTTGCTAACCACTTTTGAATTGTCTTTTCCTTTTTGGCGACCTGGGAAGCAATATCGCGATTATTGCTCTTGAACATCTGTGCAATGAAACCATCACGGATGGTAGCGCACAGTACTGTGTCACCGAGGTCGACCACGCGGTTTTCAAAAATCAGATCAAGCATTGCCGCGGATTCTTCATCGCGGGAATATTTGGTCTTCAGTGCGATATCATAATAGGCGGGAACGACATAATTTGCAGATTCGCAGTTGAGTGCTTCCAGAATTGCACCTGTCATTTCCAGCTTGGTATTGGTAACCGGGATGATATTTGCCCAATAATAGGATACACGGGAATAATACTCACTCTGTGCCTCATCATATTTCGGATACGGCAGAATACCGAAATCGGTTTCCATATCACGCAAATTGTTGATATGGAAGAATGAAACGTCCATAAACATCGATCTGCCCTCAGAGAAAATCTGAATATTATCTGTGGGAACATCGTAATCACCGCTGGTCTTGGAAAACCATGTTTCAGCGTCCCATGTAATCGTATAGAACTTGTCGAAGACGTTGACAAAGCGCTCGCTTGTCATATTGATATATGGAATATCATTTTCATCCTTGAGAATACTCATTTCTCCTGCACCGATCCAGAAGTTCGGGGAAACCTGTTTGGAATGTGACAAAAAGCCCCAACGGTCATTGATGTCCATGACACCGTCACCGTTGATATCGGAGAGAACCTCTGTCATCATGGACAGCATTGCATCCATTGTCCATTTTCCGTCGCCAACCAGCTGATACGGGCTTTCCATATCAAAGTCTGTTACCAACTGTTTATTGAATGCCAGCGCATAGGTCAGGTCGAGCACATTGATATCATAATCGCCGATTGCAACGTATTGCTTTCCGTCGATGGTCAGTGATTCGTTGAGCTTACCGGCCCAATAGGGCTTTGACAGATCGATATTCGGAATATCCGAAATGCTGTAGGTCAGACCGTCTGTATAGAAATACATTGCATCGTCACAGCGGAGAACGCCGAGATCAAATGCATCGTCGCCTGCCTGAATCAGTGTCCTGACCGGCGCACTTTTGTCTTCTGCAATGGTTTCGATAATATCGATATCAAACCGTTCCTCGATGATGCGGTTGCGCTTATACAGAGAATCGTCGTATACATCACCGGATTCCTCCGCCACATCGACATAACTGTGTACATTTGCATTTTGGATGGTACGAATGCGGAATTCGGCACCGCCGAAGGTCATGTCACCAAGATCGTCTTTATACAGAAATTCGGTTTCCTGGGCGGTCGTTTCCGTGATGTCGGGAGCAGCGGTAACAGCTGAGGTGTCAGCGGGGGTTTGTGCGGCTTCTCCGCAGGCGGTCAGTGCTGCGCAGAGGAGCAGAAATGCAGTTATGATATTCAGTTTCATGGGATACCTCTTTCTTTTTTTTAGAATATTGGAGATCGTCAGTCTGAAACAGCCAGCGCAATGAAGCGCTCATTTTTGTCATTGACAGCGCAGTAGAAGTGGTAATATTTGCCGTTATGGAAGATACACCACGGTTTGTGTGCGTGGACATTTTCCCAGGGTTCCGTCGGTGCAATCAACGGCTCCCCATCCCACAGCGTCCAGTTCACAAGGTCGCGCGAGCAGGCAAAGGTGTCGTATGCGCCGGCTCCTGCACGGAAGTGGAAGTAGTGCATGATGTAGATATCCCCCATGCGGACAATCTGCGGGTCTCCTGTGATGATGCCTGCCGGGTCATCCGTAATGCGGTCGATGACCGCACGGTCACCGTACCGTTCCCAATGCTCGGCATCGTCGGATACAGCCAGGTAGATGCGTTCCTTGTTGTTTTTGTCCTTTGCGTTGTAAGCATTGACGTAACGGTGACCTGTCACGCCCTCTGTGTCCTCAAAAAGAAAGCTTTTGTAAAGCGTTTTTTCCTCGTAGGGACGTGTATCATGATCGTGCGGGGTGAGAATCGGATCGGGGAAACGGGTAAACCCGTTCGGGTCGGTCGGGTCGGTGCTTTTTGCAAGACCCATGTACAGCGGGTCCGGCTCGTAGCCGTTGCTGTTGCCGGCAAGATAAGAAATGTAGTACGAGCCGCCGGGCTTTCCGAGCGTATAACCGCCGTCAAAGCGCGTATCAAGAAACGCGGCGTATCCTGCACACTGACGGCTGTCCCAGCGATTGAGATCGTTCCGACGGAAAATCGGACCGACATACGACCAGTGGACAAGGTCATCGGATACGGACAGATGCGTTTCGTAGCCGGATATCGAGGTGTCCTTGGAAATGGCGATGAAATACATATAGAACCTGCCCTCATGGCAGAATACCGTCGGGCTGTCCGTGTAATCATTTTCCCACTTGACGACGGCGCCGCGCTTGTTCGGCGTACGGAGGCGCTGATAGATTGCCTGCATTTCCGCCTGCGTTACATGCGGCGCATCGGAGTGTCTGAACGGAATCATAATCGGGTTCTCCTGTATGGCGATGATCAGGCCTTTAGCGGAATCCAGACCTGCATATCGGTCTCGCCGCGGTTTTCCATGGCGTAATACGGGATAAAGTTCAGACAGCGGTTTTCATACTGTACAGCATTGATTGCCGTATACAGTTGACCGCAATCGACCTTCAGATAACCGTCTGCCGTGATGCGGGGCATACCGAAGTATTCGTCCGGTGTCAGCGTAAATGCGGTATTCGGGTCGATGGAGAGGGCGAAAATATCATCCTTGTTGTCCACACCCTCCATGCAGTAAACAACGGGACCGTACAGCAGCGCAACTCTGCCGGCATTGTCATGAACCCCGGGTGCGGAAACGACAAGGCGCGGCTGAATATGGAAATCAAGGTCAAGAACATCGACTGCATCGAAATACGCATAACCGTCACGCACTTCATACGGTGCGGATGCTTCAAATGCAGTGCACCAACCGGGAACGCGGACAGCGAGCTTCTTGTAGCCGTCCACTTCCAGCTTGACCTTGCCGCAAGAAGGATAAGCCGTTGTCTGACGGATGGTCTTGCCTTCATATTCGGTTTCGCCGTTCATGTAGTGATGGACATACAGCGTGTCGCCGTCCTCGGTATACATGAAATCGCCGATGGCGTTGATGAAGCGGAGAATGTTGGGCGGGCAGCAGGAGCAGCCGAAGACCTTGAGACGCTGGGTAATCGGATAGCGTTCCTTGTCCTTGGTCGCTGGGTTCTTGTTGTGGTCGGCAAGGTCGATGGCCAGCGGATTTTCGTAGAAGAATTCATCACCCGCCATCGAAACACCGGAAATGGAGCCGTTGTACATGGCAAGCTCTGCCGTGTCGGCATACCAGCCCATCGGCTTGATCTTTGTCATTCTCTGACAGAACAGCGCAAGCGCGAGTGTCGCGCAGGTTTCTGTATAAGCCGGCTCGTTCTTTAAGTCATAGTCGACGGTGAAAGCCTCGCCGATGTGTGAGGAACCGATACCGCCGGTGACATACATACGCTTGTGGGCGACGTTTTTGAGAATTGCTTCGCAGGCATGGAACAGTGCTTCATCTCCGCATTCCAGTGCCAGATCTGCCATGGCGATATACAGATACATGGCACGCACGGAATGACCTTCTGCTGTTGTCATCTCGCGGACGGGCAAATGGTCCTGTGCGTAGTGTGCCGTAGCAAAACCGCAGTAGCCGTCGGGGTCAAGCGCATTGGCACCGCGCTTGTCAACAAAGAACTTCGCAAGCTCAAGATACTTCTGCTTTCCGGTTGCGCGGTACAGCTTGACAAGCGCCAGCTCGATTTCCTCGTGTCCCGGAGTCATAAACTTTGCGGTTTTTTCGACGGTGAAAACGCGGATGACATAATCGACATAGCGTTCAACCATGCAGAGCAGCTTGTCCTTGCCGGTTGCATGGCGATACGCAATGGCCGCTTCGATCAGATGACCGAGACAGTACAGCTCATGCCGGTCACGGATGGTGAAGCGTTTTTCCGTATCGTAGATTTTGAAAAAGCAGTTGTAATAGCCGTCTGCCATCTGATTTGCGCACATATCGTCGATGATGGCATCCACCTTTGCTTCCAGTGCATCATTGCGTCCGCGCTCCAGAATGTAAGCCGCACCTTCAATCCATTTTGCAATGTCGGAATCCCAGAAAAAGTGCGTGTGCCAGCCTTCGCGTGCCTGCTGTTCGGCATCGCATTTCAGAGCTTCAAATCGTTTGGTTTCCGCAAAACGGTCGTAGACCGCATCGACGGTCACTTCTTTTGAAATGCGCTGTTTTTCTCCCCAGAATGCGCCGTTCAATCGGGTGTGATAAAAGGGAATCTGCTTCATATGGAACCTCCTGTAATCATATGGTGGTTGTGTTTATCGGTTGTTGAAGTCGAAAAATCAGAGAATGTGCAGAAAAAACTTGAAAAAACAACGGTTATCCTGTATAATAATATTATATAATAAATCGGTTTCCGAATACAACCGCAAAAACCCGAAAAAAGGAGTGAAAATCCGACATGAAGCAGGAAGACTATCTGCAATACGGAGTACAGTATGTACACGGAGGAAAATTCACCTCGCAGGGGACATGGATTCATCCGGTCGGCTGTTATGAAACATGGGAAATCATATATATGATACAGGGCTGTGCTTATCTGTATGAAGGTGATCAGCGATTGATTGCCTGCGCCGGTGATGTTGTCTTTTTCCGACCCGGCAGAGAACATGGAGGATATGCGGAAAGCGAGGAAGCGGTATCGTTTTTCTGGATACACGGAAAAACAGACTCTGCGGAAGCCAATGCGGCACTGGAACATCTGCCGCTGCATACTGCGTCACTGCATCATACGCAGATTCCGCTGTTATGCAGGCAGCTGCTCAATTATGCACCTGTGCCGCATTATTCGGAGTCCGTTTTTCATGCGCTGCTGGGGATATTGCTGACTGAGTATGCCATTCATTCAAAACCGGCTCCTGCGCATGAACCAGCGGAAGACCGTCTGGTCAACGACATCGCGGAATACATCCGCATCAATGCGGGTCACACCGTTCACACCTCCGACATTGCCGCGCATTTCGGTTATAACGAAGATTACCTGACCCGTTTGTTCCGCCGCATCCATGGGGTGGGAATCAAAAGCTATATTGACCGTATGCGGATGGCGCACATCCGGAATTTGCTTCTTTCCACAGATCTGCCGCTGAAACGGATCGCATCGCAGACCGGTTTTGACGATTACAAGGCCTTTCTGAAATACTTTACCTATCACGAGGATATGACACCGACGGAACTGCGGCGGCGGTTTTATCGGACACATACGAACAATCACTGAGAAAGGACTCCCCCATGGTTACACTGACAACAGCCCGTCTTACGCTTCGTCCCTGGCAGGAGGATGACATAGACGATCTGTTTGCCTATTCCGCCAGTCCGCAGGTCGGTCCGATGGCGGGATGGGCTCCGCATGAGACACGAGAGAAAGCTGCCGAAGCGCTGCGTGCATACATGACGCAGGAACATCATTTTGCGATTGTCCTGCGGGATGAAAATCGCGTGATCGGCGCAGTAAAACTCAATCCGGACGAAAACCGCGGCAAATATTTTGCAAAATCGCTTTCCTATGTCCTGTCGCCGTCTGACTGGGGCAAGGGATACATGACGGAGGCGGTGCGTGCTGTCATCCGGTATGCATTTGATATGTGTGGTGTTGAGCTGCTGACTGCATTTCATAAAACAGAAAATCCGCGGTCCGGCAAGGTTCTTGCGCGGTGCGGATTTTCATGCGAGGGGATTCTGTACAAGACAAAACAGGAATACGACGGCACTGTGTCCGACCTGGTCATCTGGTCTCTGGAGCGGTCATCGGATCTGTCCCTTTGAGGTGATCCCCTCTGCGATCATCACAAGCACCGGGACAAGCACAATCTGTACGATGATGCCTGGGATGGCATTGGTCACAGCACCTGCAAGAAACGCCGCAATCCCAAAGCTGCCGCCAGTCAGACCCATGCAGAGAAACATGGCTGTACCCCAGACAATGCGTCCTGCAAGCATAGCGCCAATGAGAGCCGCATAACAGCTCCAGCGTCTGTGCGGAAGAAGCCGATAGAGAAGACCGCAGACCGCACCGTAGCAGGCAAGCTCAAATGCCATGCAGAAAGCAGTCGGGAACGGCGGCGGCATACCCAGCGTTACGGAGCGGAACAGCGGCACCGTAAAGCCGACGGCAAGTCCCCATTGCCAACCGCAGAGAAAACCGCAGAGCAGGACCGGGATGTGCATCGGGCATAGCATCGCGCCGATTTCCGGGATCTGTCCTGTGAGAAACGGCAGAAGATACGCCAGTGCGCAAAACATGGCAGAAAGAACGAGTTTTTTGATGCTTTTTGAATACCTCATATCAGTGTCCTCGGTTTGAAAAAATAAAAGGCATCGTGTCCCCTTCTGGGAACATGACACCTTCTGTGTATCTGTTCTGAATATGTATCTATGTTTGGCGTGCATTGGGAATGCGGGAAACTTCTGTTTCCGTGCGGTTCTTCTGAATCGCGGAAATATTATACCATGGGTTCGCAGATTTGTCAAGGGGCAGCGGAAATTCCGTCTCACCTGCCGATCAATCTGCGTTTTTTTCTGTGAGCTTGCGCAGGCGATCCAGAACATCTTCCATCAGCGCAGCGGTGGTCATGTCCGGAACACCGGCAATCTGTGTGTCGCATTTATTCATCGGAATCAAAATGCGCTTGGCATCGGATTGACCGACAGCGGCGGCCATTTTCGGGGTAACCTCGCCGAGCATGGCGTCAGCAATCACAATGCCGATGGGACCGATGATGATATCGGCGCGGCGGCAGGCAACGATAACCGGGTTTTCGCCGGTTGCTGCCTGTTTGGCTCCGGCTTTGAGCATGGCGGCGGTAGCAGCGGCGTTGGTGCCGACGGCGGTGAGGGTCAGCTGCGGCAGCTGGGCGTTGATTTCGCGGACAAGCTGTGCGCCGAGCTGTCCACCCTGTCCGTCAATGACTGTAACCTGCATTGTTTGGAATTCCTCCGTTGTGTGAACTTTACATCATTATACCATACTCTGCGGCATTTGTCCAGAATCTGACAGAAATCCGCACAATAAAAAGTTTACAGCCTGTTGCGATTTTTTTCATACTCCGTTTTTGCCAATTCCACAAATCTGTGGTATACTGAAAAAAACAAAAAGGAAGGAAACAAATCATGCCGAAACTGGAAATACCGGAAAAGGAACCTGCTGTCGGGCGGATTTACGGTGCAATGGAAGCGGGTCTGACAACCCTGTCGGATTCGTCTGTGGAAAAGATGCAGGCACGTGCACGCCGTATGATGGAAACCATTGTCAATTACAAAGAGCTGATGATGATGTACACCTGCGCCATGAAGGAAGTAGAGACAAAATTTGATATTCTGAACACGGAGTTCAAGGTGCGCAACCGCCGCAATCCGATTGCATCGATTTCCACAAGACTGAAGACGACCGCAAGCATTACAGAAAAGCTCGCACGGTACAACTGCGGGCTGTCTGTAGAAAACATCGAAAAATACATTCACGATGTCGGCGGCGTGCGCGTCATCTGCTCGTATATAGACGATATTTATCTGATTGCCGATGCCTTTCTTGCGCAGGACGACATCACGCTTCTGCGCCGCAAGGACTATATCGCTGAGCCGAAGCCCAATGGATACCGCTCTCTGCATCTGATTGTCACAGTGCCGGTTTTCTTTGCCGATCACAGACTGGACATGAAGGTCGAGGTGCAGATTCGCACCATTGCCATGGATTTCTGGGCTTCACTGGAGCATCAGATGAAATACAAGCAGGAGATTCCCGATCAGGAAGCGATTGCCGAGGAGCTGCGGCTGTGTGCTGAGACGATCCGCCAGACAGATGAGCGGATGCTCGGTATCCGGCGCAGAATTGAAGCCGCGGCGGATACCGAGGATGAGGACGATATCCTCTTTGAGAAGCTGAGCAGAATCGATATCGGTATATAAAATTCAAGGACACATCCGGTGTGGATACCGATGTGTCCTTGCTCTGTTTTGGGCGTTTACTGTTTTTCAAAATACCCTTTGCGGTGGGTGACATTTTCTCCGTTGTGCATCACAATGAAGCCGGAGCCGTGACCACTCTTGCCGCCTGCGAGAATGTGTGCTTTGAACGCACGACGCAGGGAGGTGTCCTCCGGCCATTCCGATGCAGGCAGATTGGCATAAGCGCCGAAGACACGCCATGCATTGCCGAAGTGATCTGTTTCGGAGGAGGCATAAATCTCAAAATCATCCATAAAGCGCAGGATGTTGGAGTGCGGCGGCAGGATTCTGCGATGCTCCGGATACAGAAGCCAGCTTCCGGTATGAAGCAGGACAACATCTCCGCCGACCCAGTCGCGGAAGTAATTGTATGCCTGTCGGTAGGAGTCCATACGTACTTCGTCTGTCAGCGGTACTCCGCTGCTCGGAATGTGGAAGTTCAGATAGCGGGTGCCATCCGTGACCGTATATCCGCATTCCAGCGTCATGTCCTCTCCGTGATAGCAGCCGGTGGGTTCATATTGGAACCGCCCCAGTGTAAACCGTCCGAGCCGCAGAAAACCTTCGTTCCACGGCGCAACAAACGTACCGGGGACGTTTTTGCACGCCATGCATTCCAGTAGTTTATACCGCAGGTCCGCCATGCCGTCCCAGAACAGTTTCTCGGATAGTCCGGCTTCTCTGTAACGGATGCGGGTATGGTATGCGCAGTGCATGATATAAACAAGATCGAGCGTATACGGATTTTCGCTGTATTCCGTGGCAAGCGCTTCAATCACGGGAATGATTTCGCTCAGATGCTGTGAGGCATCACCGCAGAATCGGGTAACCTGCTCCTCGAGTGCATCGGCAAAGGCGGAATTTTGGGAAAGATTCCATTCAAGTCCGGAAAAACATGTGGCAGCTACGGCGGGGAAGGACAGTGTTTTGCACACTTCTGTGACAAATTCGGTGTAGTTCATAGGTGGTATTCTCTTTCTTGTTGTATTACATTCTGTCAAAGGTCAGCGTGTGGTCACATATGGTGATGCCGTCTGCGGTGGAGATGGTGATGCGCCAGAGTGTTTCGCGGTGCCATTCTCTGGCAATTTTTCCGCCGCCGAGATCGACTGCGTCCACAGATGCGGTCAGTGCGGGATCAAACACTGCGGTGTGTCCCGATGCAAAGCGGATTTCATTTCCGCTGATGGTGGGTTTGTCCGGCGTCAGATACCGGAAGCACGCATGTCCGGGGGCTTTCAGCTCCAGTCGGTCATGTACGGTTACGGTACTGCCAGTGAGCACTGCGTCGCGTGTATAGGCTGCAATGCCGGCCTCGGTCGGATAGGCTTCGGTGAGATCGAGTGCCATTGCACCGGTTTCCTCGCAGTAAGAGAGCACTTTTGCGTGATATTTGCCGCCCGGCTGCTGCTCGATGTCATTGATGTTTGCGATGTTATGGTAATTGCCGCGCATAGCCCACAGGGTATAGCGCTTGTCGCTGAAGGTGTCGCGGCAGTAGCGCTCGACACCGGCATCCATGATGATCGGAGTACCGCGGTCAAAGAGAATGAACTGACCGACGTCGTTGTGGTTGTGCGACTCTGCGTTATTGCCGCCTTTGAGTGCTAAGAACATACCGACACCGTCATCGGTGATCTCGCGGGAAACGGCGATTTGCAGGTCCCCAAAGAACGTATGCTGTGCGGGAAGGTGTGTCTGCGGCTGCGGAATCGGCTCCACAAGATTCGCATAAAAACGGTAGGACTGTGCGTCGGTCAGCGGGCAGACATCGGGGGAGCGGACAATGGTGGATGCAAATGCGGACAGACGCGGGGAACCGATCTTTCTGCCCATACGGGAAATCATGCGGAAGTCGGGATGCAGACGCGATGCGGCATCGGCAAAGTTGATGTACTGATCCTCCTTAATGCAGACATTCATGATGTATTCGCAGAAGCGGCGGATGACAGGTTCGTCAAAAACATTGATTTCGCCTTTTGTGATATCATACAGCAGCTCCAGACAGTCAAACAGGGAACCGCCCGCAACACTCCAGTAGCCGGGACCTTCATCACAGCCGCCGTCCTCCGGCAGAAATGCGATGTATCGGTCAAGAATCTCCAGACATTTTGCGACACCGGCACGGCGGTTTTCGTCCTTGTCTTCACAGAGTGCGATGACGGTCAGAACATTGGAGACAATCCACGGTGTCCAGTTGTTCAGCGTGTTGCCGCGGGTACCCATCCACCCGTCATGGTTATAGGTATAGAATGGATGCAGAATGCGCTGGTGCAGCTGAGAATACAGGCGTGTGCGGATCACGGGATTTTCGCGGTCGAGAATCTCACCCGTGAGATACCACAGCCATGCCATCTGCCCGCCGGTTCCTGCCGAAAACAGATCAATGTGTTTCATGTCGTCGCCGGCGTCTGACGTGGAAAACGTATCGGGCAGGGAAACGACGCCGCCGGTGACGGGCTTGCCCGACCAGTTGTGTGCCGGGATGATCCAGGACGACTCCTCCATGATAAACCACATGCCGTCGATGATGCGGTCGACAAAGCGCCCCTTGCCCTCATACAGCTCAGCCATCACAAATGTGGTCAGCATGGAGCGGCGGCGGAAATACAGCTCCTCATAGTTGGATCGGTTGCCGTTTCTGACAAACTGCATATATACGGAAGCGCACAGCTGCGGATATGGCTCCGCAGCCAGTTCTTCGGCGCGGCGGACAAAATCCGCACCGTAGGGACTGAGCATCCGGCGGATATCAAAGGATTCGGCAAGAAATGGGCGGAATGCGGCTCTGGACACAACGGTATCTGCGGTGATGCCGCGCGGGGAAAAGACAGCTCCCATCGGGTAATCCTCCTCAAATATGGATTTTTTCATTATTATAACGCGAAAACCGCTGATTTTCTATCGGCAAAGTGTACGAAATTTCAGTGGTGTATTTCAGCAATATGCCGAAAATCGGGATTGACGGGCAAAAACATGCGGATATTCACAGCCGACGCTTGATTTTCTGCGTGATTTGGGATATAATAAAGAATATTGTATAAACAAAGGAGAAATCCGTTATGTCAAAGATCACTCCCATCCGTATCGGTATTGTCGGTACCAATTTCGTCAGTGACTGGCTGGCAGAAGCTGCCGCATCGCTTGACTGCGTGGAAATTACCGCCGTGTATTCCCGCGCCCAACAGACAGGGGATACTTTTGCACAAAAGCACGGCATCCCGCATGTATTTACCGATTACGATGCGTTTCTGGCATCTGACTGCATCGATGCCGTTTACATCGCAAGTCCGAATTTCGCACATGCAGCGCAGGCGGTCCGTGCGCTGAATGCCGGACGGCATGTCCTGTGCGAAAAGGTCATTGCCACCAATTCCCGCGAGCTTTCCGAAATGATTGATGCCGCACGGACAAACCGCTGTGTCCTGCTGGAGGCGATGCGTCCGTCCTTTGACCCGTGCATTGCACTGGTGCGGGAACAGCTGCCGAAGCTTGGCCGGCTGCGCCGCGTCGTTCTTGATTTCAATCAGTATTCGTCCCGTTATGATAAGTTCAAGGCGGGAGAGATTCAGAATGCGTTCAATCCCGCATATTCCAATGCGGCGATTATGGACATCGGCGTATACATCGTGCACATTGCGGCAAAGCTGTTTGGCAGACCGCGCCGTATTTTGTCCATGTCCACACTCCTTCACAACGGTTTTGAAGGATCGGGGCATGTTCTGCTCGATTACGGCGATATGAAGGCGGAGCTGTCCTATTCCAAGATTACGGAATCGGTCACGCCCAATCTGTTTGTCGGTGAGGATGCCACACTGGCAGTCGGCAAGATCACGATGCCGACCGATATGCGCATCATTTATCACAAGGGTTCACCGAATCTCGGCAATCAGGGCAAATGGGAAGAAGAAATTCCGTTTGCCGCGGTTGACAACAACATGATCTATGAGCTGACCGAATTTGCGCGCCTGTGCAGAGAAGGTCTTTACGAAAACGAGTATCTTGAGAATTCCGTCATTGAACTGGAAATCATCGACGAAGTGCGCCGCCAAAACGGCATCGTTTTCCCCGCAGATGATGAAGCGGTCCATGCAAAGGCGGATTATCTTGCCACACACGGGAATATCGATAATGCACATAAGGAGGAAGAATCTCTATGAATCCCAATCTGCCGATTCTTTTGGCGTTTGAATTACAGCAGAAACAGACTGCCGCGCTCCGCATTCTCTGTATCCGCCACGGTATTCAGTTGGTGAAGGCGGATCCGGCACAGTACGGCGAAACCATCGGTGTTCTCTGCGGTATGGATGAGCCGACCGGAGCCGTGGCTGATGCAGCCCTTTCGGAACCGATGCTGCTGTTTGCCAATATGACGATGGCGGCGGTGCAGAAGTTCCTCAATGAAGCAAAGGCCGCAAAGTTTTCCCGTCCGTCGCTGATGGCGATGCTGACGGAAACCAACCGTAACTGGACACCGCTCGGATTATACGAGCAGCTGGCGGAGGAGCGCATCATGGTACGTGAAAAGATGCAATCCATCCATGCGCGTTCCGGACATCATCACCACGAGCATGAACAGGAACATGCGCACGGTGAGGGAGAGGGGGAACCTGCGCATGAGTCGTAAACCGATCGTCATCGGCATTTCCGGTCCGTCCGGTTCGGGCAAATCGACGCTGGCGGACAATCTTGCCAAGACACTGCCGAATGCTGTGGTTGTCAACGCGGATAAGTATTACAAAAAAGAACTGCCCAAAATTGTATCTCCTCTGGACGGGGAGGAATATCCGGACTGGAACCACCCGACCTCCATTGACGCCGACGGCATGTGCGCCGAGCTGGATGCACTGCGTGCGCGGGATGATCTTGACTTTATCATTGCGGACGGCGCTTTCATCTTCTGCATCGACGCGGTCAGGGAACGGCTGGATTATAAGATTTTTGTGTGGGCAGAGATTGAAACGCGCATTTACCGCAGAATCTGCCGCAATATCACGCTGAAGAGACAGACCCCCGAATTTATCGGCGGTTATTACCTTGCCTGTGTACGTTACAGAGAAGCGGAATATTCTGTCCCGTCGCAGAAATGGGCGGATGTCATTGTCAACAATGAGCGCAATTTCGGCGATATGCCTGAAAAACTGACGCAAACCCTGCTCTCTATGCGGGAAAAATAAAAATAATCCGTAAATTTTCACGAAAAAACGAAAAATATTCACAAAACCATTTGCAATTTCAGCAAAACTATGGTATAATAAAAAGCAAATATTGAGGAATATACCCCGAAAGGATACATCACAACATGGAACTCAGATTCAAAACAACATACGTCAATGACGAGCTGAAATATGCTGTCGGTCTTGTCGGTCCCAACGGTGCGGAAGAATTCGCAATGCGTGTCATCGACCCCACCCACATCATCATGACCGATCCGGAAACCTGGACGCCCGGTACCGATCCGTCCGCTCTGTTCGGCATTACGGAAGAAGAATACAACTGGAAGGATACCGATCTGGAAAAGCTCGATGAGCTTGCACAGAAGCTCCGTACCGACATCCCGACCGACCGTCTGCTTGCAGAACGTGACGGTGTCCGCAAAAAGGACCGTGTGGAATCCATCGACTACGGCAAATATGTTCGCTACCGCAAGGAACGCAACGAACGCCGCCGCGATGAGCTGATCGCCCGTATGCTCGGTGCGGAAGAGCTTTACTGCATGTACTGCGGCGAAACCAACAAGCCGTATGTCTTCCAGTACAGCTTCTTGCAGATGTTTGAGGACAAGGCTGTCGCCATGGAGCTTGCAAACGAATACAGAAAGAGAAACATTCCGCTGCTCGTTTCTACCTTTACCCGTGACCAGTTCAACCGTGAAAACGAAAAGTCCGTATTCCAGGAGCTGCAGGTGCTCGGTTACCCGATCATCATGTTCTTTGATGCGGAAAAGCGTCAGGGCATGATTCCGATCAAAGAAATCGTCAAGCACAGTGCTTATATCGGTCAGAAGAACAATCTCATCTACGGCAACCCGAGACTGGACTTCGCCATTACCAACCTGTACCAGTTCCTGCGTACGCCCAACAACATGGACCGTTCCGATCCCGAAAAGTTCAAGGAAGCGGTTGCAAAGACGCTGTCCTTCATGGAAAGCCGTGTCGTTGAAGCGCTGTCCGATACGCGCTTCCTGGTTCCCACCAAGACCATGCCCGACGGCAAGGTGATTCCCGCAATGATTAAGATGTCCCAGAAGAAGCCTGCTGCACCGGCGGCGGAAGGCGCTGAGGAAGCGGCAAAGACAGAGGCTGCCGAGGAAACCATCGAAAAGAACTTCCTGCCTGTTTTCACAAACGGTATGGAATTTGTTTCCGACAAGGATCAGTTCAAGGCTGCGGTTGTTCCGCTGGATGACATCATCAAGATGGTACGTGAGGTCAAGCTCGACGGTATTCTCATCAACATGAAGTCCAAGTGCGCAATGCCTTGCGGCGAAGAGCGTTTTGCTCAGGTTGAAAAGTTCCGCGAATGGAAGGCTGAGCATATGCCCGATGCGGAACAGAACAGTGACGTTCCGGAAACGCTTGAGGCACCGGCTGAAGTCGGCGGTGACGAAGCTCCGGCAGATACGCCCTTCGTTCCGATTGTCAACAAGAACAACAAATAAGGAACATGACCGTGCAGTGCTGACCGTACTGCACGGTTTTCTGACTGAAAACGGAGAAGAAAAATGAATGTAAAAGAGTTATTCCTTGATTATGTGTCCTATCCAACGATGTCCATTGAAGCGTCGGAGAATTGCCCGTCGTCCGACAAGCAGTGGGAGCTTGCAAAACGGCTGTACCGTGATCTCCGTGCGCTGGGCCTGGAGGTGTTCTGTGACGAGCATTGTTATGTCTACGCGACCCTTGCCGCAAACACCGATGAAGCACGACCTGTGATCGGTTTGATTGCGCATATGGATACCTCCGATGCGTGTGCCGATGCGCCGATTCGCGCAAGAGAGGTGTACTATGACGGTACGGATATCGTTCTGCATCCTGAGCAGAACATCGTTCTGTCAGAGCGTGATTACCCGGGGATGGCAAAATACCGCGGTAAGCATCTGATCGTGACCGACGGTACCACGCTGCTTGGTGCGGACGATAAGGCGGGGTGTGCAGAGATTGTCTGTGCGCTGGAGCGGCTGATTGCATCCGGCAAACCGCACGGCGTTGTCAAGGTCGCATTTACGCCCGACGAGGAGATCGGCCGCGGTGCAGATCTGTTTGATGTTGCCGGTTTCGGCGCTGATTTTGCGTATACCGTGGACGGCGGTTCTCTTGGCGGTATTGAATATGAGAACTTCAACGCGGCAGGCGCGGAGATTGTGATCACGGGACGTTCGATTCATCCGGGCGACTCCAAAAATAAGATGGTCAATGCGGCACTGCTTGCCTGTGAGATCAATGCACTTCTGCCGGCAGAACAGATTCCCGCCTGCACGGAAGGGTACGAAGGCTTCTTCCATCTGACCGATCTGTCTGGTGACTGCGAACATGCCGAGCTGCGGTATATCATACGAGATCATGACAAGACATTGTTTGAGGAAAAGAAACAGGTCCTTGCAGCAGCGGTGGAAGCGGTCAATGCCAAGTGGCGTGCAATTGCAGGTTCCGATCCGTGTGAGCTTGTGATGCGCGATTCCTATTACAACATGAAAGAAATGCTTGCGGACAAGATGTTCATCGTCGAGCGTGCGGCAGAGGCAATGCGAGCCAACGGTGTGGAGCCGGAATTTGTTCCGATCCGCGGCGGTACGGACGGTGCGCGTCTGTCCTTTGAGGGACTGCCGTGTCCGAACCTGTCCACCGGCGGAGAGAATTACCATTCCCGCTTTGAGTATGCCTGTGTTGAGGACATGGAGACGATGGTGGATGTCCTCTGTACAATTCTTTCATAACAGATCAAATATTGCAAAAAAAAGCAAAACCCGTTCCGTGATCGGAGCGGGTTTTGGCTGTTATGATGGCTTTTGGGCCGTTTGTTCGAGCCGTTCGATGATCGCCGCAAAGCGCGGATCATCGCGGATGGGGTCAAGATCGTGATCGGTTTGGAGTATTTCCAGCATGACGGCTGACCGGTTGCCGTCTGCCTCCATGATCCATCCGCCGTCGGAGAATCCGCGCAGGGGCAGGGACGTGTGTGCTGTATCAAAATCATAGGTGTCGAAATGAATCACAAAATCACAGGAGCGTTCCAATGCGTCCAGCGCGGCATCAAAATCCTTTCTTCTCAGGGCATCCTGACAGAGCCAGTCGCTGACGTTCTGCAAAATCTGGGCAAGGCTCTGATAGTCACCGTCCGGGTAGAGTACATCCGCTGCGGAAAGCGTTTGTCGACGGAGTATATCACGTTCTTCGGCGGAATAGAAGCGCTTTCCGTCATCGTCAAACTGCTCGGTATTCAGCATCAGCGCGGTGATGAGATCGTGAATCAGCGCAAAGATGTACTCGCGGCGCTGTTCATAACCTTTTGTCCCCATGCCCGTCCAGTTCCACATCAGGAAATGTTCGCGGCAAAAGCAGTGCGGGGTCATTGCGTCGGTCAGTCGGTCGTATTCCTCCTGTTTGCCGGCGTAGTTGTAAGCAGTACCGAGCGTCAGCACGGTTTCGCGGCGGATAGCATCATCCGTGCATTCCGCGAGAACCTGCTCGCACATGGAGATGACATCGTCATAATTCTTCTCGCCCCGGCGGCTGTATACATTGATCAGCGCATCGGCATAGCGCTGGGTGATGGCGTGGGCGCGCGGGAATTTTCGGTGTGCATCGGCAAAAAAGAATGCTGCTGCCGCAAAGTCTCCGCTGCAGAGGATTTCATAACCCTGTGCCAGCAACGTTTCAACCTCTGCATTCCGACGCGACAGATCAATGCCGAGCAGCTCATCGGATGTCACATTGAAAATGCCGCAGAGTGCCGGTATCAGCGAAAGATCGGGAACAGCGGCATCTGTTTCCCAGCGGCTGACTGCCTGCGGGGAGATCGACAGCTGTTCTGCGAGGGTTTCCTGTGTGATATTCGCCTGACGGCGAAGCTGTTTGATGGTTTGTCCGATTGACATGTGGGTTCTCCTGTTGATGTATTCCGGCGGTACCGTTCCGTTGGTATTATTATAGCACAGATGTTGCTGCATGTCCATCTATGATTTTGCGAGAAAAAAACAATCCGGAATTGAGAAGACGAAATCCGTCAAAGCAGACACCCGAGAATGATCACAGCGGCAATCAATGCCATCTGCAATATCATGAACAGCGGGACAAACACCTGAAAATACCAATGCTTTGTCTTGTGCCGGAAAACGCGCATTCCGAGAAATGCACCAAGTCCGCCGAAGCACGCCGCGGTCAGCAGAAGTGTTTTTTCGGAGATGCGGTATCGGTTGTGCTGCGCCTTCCACTTGTCGATGCCGTAGAGGCAGAAGGTGATGAAGGAGATTATGAGAATGGCAAGTGCGGGGAATTGCCAGACGGTGAGGATGCTTTGGCAGATGGATATGATGGTTTGCATATGGGAACTCCTATGGATTGTAAATAGGTGATGCGGGCAATACAACGGTCCAAAATGGCAGCTTTCAGCGCACACTGTTCTGTGTTGTCATGGTCAGCTTTTATTTGTATTTGTGTGCGGAGACGGTACAGCTCGTTTTGCTGTTTCCATAATTCGGGGATTGCAATTTCATCCGGCAGCTCGGATAGGCAAAGACGGAAATACCATTCTGTTTGCCACGGGCGGCGCTTCTGGGCGAAATATTTGTGATAGACGTCAATGCGCGACTGTATCCAGTCGGTCTGATCCGGTGCTGCCGCGGCAAGGAAACGAAGCACGACGAGTGAGGTGTCAAAACATTCGCCAAGTCCGTCATCCTGATAACCGAAGCAGGTCGTTTTCAACCGCGCTAGGGTGGAATTGAGGATGGTTTGAACGTCTTTGCTGTCGGGGGCGAAACAGGCAAGTAATCGGATGATCTCAAGCTCATAGAGATTGGAGGAGAAAATATGTGTTGCCGGCATCTGACCGAGAATGGAACGGTATTTCTTTCCGTCATTGTACGGTGGAATGAAGAACTCCGGGTACATCCGGCGACCGGAGCTGTCCCGATTTCCGGGAAATCGAACGCTGCGCCAGAAGCGTTGACATTCCTCACGGGAAGACTGCGCGGAAAGGAATCGTTTGACAATGTAGATTTTCTGTGTGTCGGTTAAATACGGTTTCCGATTACAGAGCAGATGGTGATTGGTGCGCAGCATCAATTCATAAAGTGTCATGACATCCTCCTGTATATTATGGTTATATTATATCATGGATTCATAGTCCCGTCAAGATGATTGGAAACCTGCGAAAAAAAGAAAAATTTTGAAGAAACCTATTGACAAAACCATGGGCTTGTGGTATAATATAAAAGCAGTCGAGAGAAAACACTGCGTACGAACTCCGACATGCGGGTGTAGTTCAATGGTAGAATTCCAGCCTTCCAAGCTGGTCGCGTGGGTTCGATTCCCATCACCCGCTCCATACATCTTTATTCGATTTTCAGCAACGGATAAGGATATTCAAAAAAGCACCCTTAGCTCAGCTGGATAGAGCAACTGCCTTCTAAGCAGTAGGTCGAGAGTTCGAGTCTCCCAGGGTGCGCCATATGGTGGGTATAGCTCAGTTGGTTAGAGCGCCAGGTTGTGGCCCTGGAGGTCGTGGGTTCGAACCCCATTACTCACCCCACATGAAATCCGTCTTACAAAAGGCGGATTTTTGTTTTATCAGAAAAGGAAAACAGATATGAAGAATAAGATTATTGACATTGCCCGGCGTATCGGGTTCTGGGAGATTGGATCTGTTGATATGAATCACCTGCGGTACTATCCGGAGGTCCGTCGCATCTGCGAGCAGAATACCTGCTGCAATTATGGGAAAACATGGGCATGTCCGCCGGCGGTTGGTACATTGGCGGAGTGTCAGCGGCGTGTGGAGCAGTATCATACCATGCTGCTGTTCTCCTGTAAATATGATCTTGAAGACTCCTTCGATTTTGAAGGAATGACGGCGGGACTTCAGGCATTCAAAAAAACGGTGGATGCATTCGATGCTGAATTGAAACCGCTGCTGTCCGATTATCATCTGCTGTCCAACGAGGGCTGCGGACGGTGTGAGACATGTACGTATCCATCGGCACCGTGCCGGTTTCCGTCAAAGCTGCATCCTTCGCTGGAGGGGTATGGGTTTGTTGTCAGCGAGCTTGCACAGAATGCCGGGATTCGCTATATCAACGGCGCGGACACTGTCACCTATTTTGGTGCACTTCTGTTCCGGCAATAAAAAAGAAATGGGGATATTGTATCTGCAAACAAGCATGTGCAGATGCAATATCCCCGTGTTTTTTATGGAATCAGATGATAGGGCTTATATTCGTCAATCGGAGCGGCACTGTTGGTCAGAAGGGAGAGAAGTGCACGACGGAACAGCTCCGGATGCTGCTCAAATTCAATCTCCATGTTCTCGGCTTCCTTCGCAGTGTCTGTAAGAACCGACAGCGTTATGGTATCCGTACCGTTTTCCGAATAGTACAGGTGGAACAAGAACTTTCCTGTCGGGAGGGCTTCGATGGAGTAGCGATACCCGCCGCCGGTTTTGCGGAGATTCAGCAGCAGAATGGCATTCTGCAATGCTTTGTCCATGGTGGTGTGTAAAATTTTCCCACCGAGGCTGTGTGCCGCCTCGCGTCCGATGTTGGTGACGGAATACCGTTCGCCCTGCGGCGTTTCCTCCATGACAATGTGTCCGGTTTCCAGAAGATCGGGAAACGCGACACAGAAATCAAACGGACGGACAACACCGTTCTGAATCACGATGTCGTTGATTTCGATGAAGTCCATCGGACGACCGATCCCGTCCATGAGGAACAGAATGAATATTTTGATGTCGCTCATTTCACGCAGAGGCGCCTGCAATGTTTCTGTCATAACCGTACCTGCCTTCCGTTGGGATTGCCCGGCATACGCCGTGAGAATATTGTAACACATCTTTTGAGAAAGTGCAAGTCTTTTTCGTAAATTCTTCGTAAACCCCTTGCGCTGTGATGAAAAATCCTGTATAATGATAGAAAAAAGGAGGTTGGCTTATGCTGGAACACGGAGACATCTGTATCCGCTGCATTGAGGATACCGATCTTGAATTTGTCTGCTTCTGCGCAAGCCCGACGGTATATGGCTCCTATCAGGGCTTCCGCTTTCAGTCACCGACCGCGGTGATTCAGGCGTTCGGAGAGGATGGATTCTGGTCGGAGGGGGGAGGATTTCTGCTCATCGAGGAGCAGGGAGAACCGGTTGGCCTTGCACAGGTGACCTTTGTCCGTGAAGGTCTTGCACGTGTGGGTATGATTCTTCTGCCCGACAATCGCGGATGCGGCATCGGTACGCAGGTACTTGGGATGCTGCGGGACTATCTCTGCGAAAATTACCCCATTGCGCGCATCGAAGCCGATACGGACACGGAGAACATTGCCGGTCAGCGGATTCTTGAAATGAACGGCTTTGTCTGTGAGGGAACCATGCGCGCATACCGCTTTTTCGGCGGCAGTTACCACGACAGCTATTTGTACAGCTATATTACACAGTTTGGGAGATGCAATTTATGAACCGTGCGGATTATATGAGTTTGCTTGATGAAATCATGCATGAGCTGAAGGAAGAGAACGGAACATTTCGTGACACGTTCGGAGCGAAAACGGAAGAAGAGCTTGGCGAGCTGCGCTGTGTCGCGGCAATCGCACTGATGGCGGCGGATCGCTATTATTCACGTCAGACGAAGATGGCGTATGCCATGCGTTATGACGAAGAGGTCCATGCGCCGAAGGAGGGGTGAACGTGCTGAAAATCGGATTCTGGGACGCTTATCTTGACAACTGGCACGCAAATTACTATCCCGGTTTTCTGCGGGAGGCGATTGCGCAGTTCGGCTTTGATGCCGCTGTGACCGATGCTTACGCGTTCTATGATCTGCCGGGCGGAACAACGACGGCGGACTGGTGTGCACAGCGTGATATTCGCCGACATACCGATCCTGCGGCGTTTCTGGACGCAGTGGACGCCATCATGGTCATCGGTGCGGATGATGCACGTCTGCACAATGAAATTGCCGTGTTGCCCCTGCAAAGCGGAAAACCGACGTTCGTTGACAAAACCTTTGCGGCGGATACCGCATCGGGCAAGCGTCTGTTTGCTCTGGCAGAACAGCATCACACGCCTGTACTGTCCACCTCGGCACAGCGCTATTGCCCGAGTATTACCGCGTATCTGGAATCGCATCCGAAGCCGCGGTTTGTATCAACGGTCGGACCGCACTCACTTGACAATTATGCGGTGCATCAGTTTGAACCGATTGTCGCGCTGATGGGCATTGGTGCACAGCGGGTCAAGGCGTTTTCTGCCGGCGACAATGTCACGCAGATGATGATTGACTGGGGCGGGGGACGGATGGCGAGCTTTCTGCAATCGCCGAACCCCTGGGCAGAGTTCAACTTCATGGTGTCCGATGGCACCAACGGTGCGCGTCTGGCAAGTGAGGACTTCTATATTCCGACAATGAAGGCGATTCTGGACTTTTTTGTGACCGGAATTTCACCGGTACCTGCGGAGGAAACACTGGAAGTACTTGCGCTGATCGATGCGGTGCGTGCGGCACGCAATGTACCCGACACATGGCTTTCGATGCATGATTTCAGATGAGGGGTGACGGTATGAAACAGGAAAACAAGAAAATAAAACTGCATTATCTGCTCGGTGATGTTCACTGGGGCGGACATGATGTCCATCGTGTTGCGGAATTTCTGATCGGACTTCTGCACGGGACGGATGCATTTGACATTACCTGTGTCTGTGATGAGCCGAGGCTGTCCGACATCACCTTTGATGCGTATTTTGCTTCAGGCAAGATTGACGAAGCGGATGTCTTTGTTTTCAACTGCGGCAACTATCGGTTCAATATCAAAGAAGAACAGGTCCTCCTGGAACGTGCGGTGGCAAATGGCGCCGGTTTTGTCTTCATGCACGGCGACCATCCGTGTTACTGGGCTGAAGTCGGCATGAAGCCATGGGCGGAGATTGAAAAAATGGCAGGTCTGATGTGGCGTGAACCAACCAGGCATGGCGATTATGCGGATGCAAAGATTCACATTGACGACACGGAACATCCTGTAACGCGCGGGCTCACCGATTTTGTCACGCGGGATGAGATTTTCTGTACCTGTGCCAATGTACATAATGTTCCGCTGCAGGTTCTGGCGTCTGCCTATTCTGACCCTGATGTAATTTCCCGTCACGGACTGCACGGTACGGGCGCATGGGAGCCGATGGTTGCAATCGGACAGTATGGACAGGGAAGAACCCTGAATCTCCTGCTCGGTCATGTATGGCCGTTCTATACCGGACACGGTATGGGTGAGGACACGATGCTGTCCTGGAAACCAAAGCAGCTGCGCAAGCTATTTGTACGCGCTTGTGAGTGGGCGGCAATCGGTGATACGACCGTAACTGGAACGCTCGAATTCTGATCTGTTCTGCGAAAATTCGAGGAAAATCACACAGATTCTGTTGACAAATCACAAAAAATCAAGTATACTATACACATAGTTTACAGATCAAAGGAGCAATTTTATGAATTCCACAAAATGCATCCTCCCGGCACTGGCACTTCTGCTGCTTTTGGCATCCTGCGGTGATGCCGGATCGACACCTGTCAGTACACAGGCAGTCACAGAAACCGCGGCGGGCAGTGTAACCATGGAAACCGAAGATGTCGATCCGACTGCCATATACGATCCTAAGCTGGATGCGGTCGATTTCGGCGGTGATGTCTTCAATATCATCTATGGCGACAATGATTTTGAACCGAATCTCGATGTCTGTGCCGCAGAAACGAACGGTGAACCGCTCAATGATGCGATCTTCAACCGTAATCTTGCCATCAAGGAAAAATATAACATTGATTTCACATGGGAACGGTTTAACTACGGCGATGCATCGTCCAAGCTGATTCAGTCGGTGAAGGCCGGAGATGATGTGTATGACATGACGATCAACAACGGTGTCTATTCGTTCCAGCTGGCAACACAGGGTTACAGCCTTCAGCTGGATGAGGTTCCGCATCTGGACTTTTCCAAGCCGTACTGGAATGACGGTATGCTTGCCGGTGCTTCCATCAACGGGCGGAACTACTTTGTCTACAGTGATATCAATATCCATGCGCTCGGTGCGACACCGTGCGTGCTGTTCAACAAACCCGTTGCGGAGCAGCATGATATCGACGATCTGTATCAGCTGGTTGTCGACGGCAAGTGGACTTTTGATAAAATGGGCGAGTACATCAAGATGATCACACGTGATCTCGACGGTGACGGAAAGATCACAGAGCTTGACATGCACGGCTTCATCGGCAATACCTTTGTCATCGACTGCTTTTTGTCCGGTACCGGTTATCAGACGATCACCAAGGATGCGGATGATCTGCCGATTCTCAACATCCAGTCCGAGGAATATTACAACATTGTCGGTGCGATTCAGGAAATCTGTTCCGCTGACAACGGCTCCTATATCTGTGACCGCTACAGCGGTGTCGACCGTGAATACGCGCCGATGGATGCGCTCGAGCAGGACCGTGCGCTGTTCTGGATTGCCAACCTCAAGGGTGTAGAGCGCATGAGAAATATGGAATCCGCGTTTGGTATTCTGCCGATCCCGAAGCTGAACGAGGCACAGGAAGACTACAAGATTCATTATCAGGCGAACATCGGCGGTGCAATGAGTGTACCGGTGACGGTATCCAATCCGGATATGGTCGGCCGCGTGCTGGAGGATATGTCCTATCTGTCGATGCGCGATGTCAAGCCTGCTTACATCGATGTGCTTCTGGAAGGCAAGTTCCTGCGTGATGAGGAATCGCTTGTGACTCTGGAGATCATGTTTGATTCGTATTACAGTGACATCGGCTTTATGACCGGTTCCTCCGGCATTACGATTCTCAATGACCTGCGCGACTATGTCAAGGACAACCGATCGGACTATGTTTCCCGTATTGAAAAGAAGATCAAGGGCTTCAGCAAGCGGATTGAGCAGATTATTGAAAAATATCAGGAAGAGATTGAATAACAGGAAAAATCGCCCTGCCGCGGTAAAACGGCGGGGCGATTGTTTTGGAATCGGTTATTCGGGACGACCGTAGACATAATCGATGTGTGCAACGGGAGACCAGTCTTTGATGGGACAATCATGGGCGTCCATCTGAACATCGGGTGAAAATCCGGAAAGGGGCGTCAGGTCTGAGATCGGATTTTCACTAAAATAAAAATATCTTAAATTGGTCAGATTGCTGACGGCAGAAATGTCCGTGATCAGATTCTCGGTGATGTCCAATCCCTCAAGATTCGGATAATTTGCAACAACGGAAATATCGCGGATGCTTTTGTTGCGATCAAGACGGATTGTTTTGACGTTCGGCAGATCGGTCAGCATGGAAATGTCAGAGATCATGCATTCGGGGAGATCAAGACCACGCAGCTCCTGTAACCCATTAATCACAGATACGTCCGTAACGGCGCATTCCTGAATATTGATAGAGCGCAGTTTCGGCATGTATGCAATGGCAGAAATATCTGACAGCTTACCGTCAGGAACTCCATTGTATGGTTTATCATCAAATGAACTATAACCGCGCAGATCAAGATATTCAAGATTGACGAGTGTGGAGAGCGGCGCGATGCTTTCGCATTCTATAGAAAACAGACCGAAATATGTTAACTGCGGCAAAGATGCAACAGGGGAAACATCTGCGAGAACGTCCATGTGGAGGCTCAGCTGCCACAGGTCTTTATGATCGGACAGCGCAGAAATGCCGGAGATATCATCCGCGTATCTGGAATAGATCCAAAGGGATGACAGATTTGTATAGTCTTTGGCGATTGCGAGAAATGCATCCAGTGTTTTCTGCTCATTGGCGGTAACAGTCAGCTGTCCCCATTCCATTTTCAGGTCGCGCAGAGGCTCCAGATCATATCCGTCAAGCACGAGGTTAAGATACGTGATGTCGGGGAACAGCCGTAAAAATTCAAGATTCGGGAATTGGATGTCATACAGATTCAGTTCGCTCAGCCGCAGCAGCTTTGCAAACGGCGACAGATCGGGTGCTGTGCCTTCGTATCCGTACAGATCGATAAATACATATCCATATCCATCGGGGCAGGCATTGACGAATTCAATGAACCCCGGGTCAGAGGCAAGCAGGGAAATCATATCGGGTGATTCGAGGACCGGCTGCCGCTCGAAATCCTTTTCAATTTCCAGTGTTGTCGGCGTGATAGAAAACCTGTTGACGGTTTCCAGAAGGGCTCCGGTGATGGGGGCTTGACCGTCAATGCCGAGGAATGTGCGGATTGCGGTGTCCAGCTCCTCGTTTTGAAAGACGATTTCCGCCGGTGCTGCTTCTTCATCCTCTGCGCGCAGCTGTTCCAGATATGCTGCCAGTTCTTCGCTGCCTGTCAGTGCAATACCTTCTTCGAGGATGGCGAATGCGGCATTTCTGTCTCCCATTCCGATATAAGCCTCTGCCATGCCGCGGTAAACAGCGACGTTGTTCGGGTCGATTTCCAGGATTTTGTTGAACGCGAGCATTGCGGATTCATAGTCGAGATCATTGAGGTATTGCTGTGCAATTTCAAATTGGCGGTCAATCTCCATCCTTTTTGACAGTGAGGGGAGAAACAGTGCGAGCAGAACGGCGAGTATCAGAACAACGCCGACAAGGATCAGCGAAAGCTTGTTTTTTGTCTTTTTCATCATGATGTCATATCTGTCTGAAAGACAGCTCCTTTGTAATGTAAGAAATAGGCAATTGCAAAATTGCCTACCTTTATCGCCCAATGGGCGATATATAAACAAATTGCGTCGCTTGGGCGGGTCTCCCGCCCAAAAAGACTCCTTCAAAGCGACCGAAGGGAGCCATCGGGCTGCGTCAGCCCGATGAGAACGATTGCAAAATGCAATTTTGCAATCGGTTAAATGTAAGAAATGAAGGGATACAGATGGTTGATTATACCGACTCAATCGCAATCAGCACCGATTCCAAAGCGGCAATTTTTGCAAGGCGCTCCTTTTTGTCGTCCTGATTGTGCATGATGACGATGGCGACGATGCCGATGTGATTGGGAAGACCGGAACGCGCAGGCGTGATTTCAAATTCACGCAGTTCAAATTCGTCGGAGGATAAGGTGTTGACGAGCGAATTCAGAGCGGAAGCATCGGTACATTCCACATAGATGCGGATGTTGTATTTTCCGTAGGTGCCGCCGCGCTCAAATGTGGTCAGACAAATGAATGTAAACAGAGAAATGATTGCTGTGATTGCGGCGGCGGCATAGAAACCGACACCGATGGCAATACCGATGGCAGCGGTTGCCCACAGACCGGCCGCTGTTGTCAGACCGGTTACCATGGTTTTACCGCGGATCAGAATGGTACCTGCTCCAAGAAAACCGATGCCGGAGATGACCTGTGCCGCCATACGCATCGGGTCAGCGGAATAACCGAGATTTTCGACACCGTAGACGCCGGTCATCACAATCAGTGTTGCACCGATACCGACGAGGATATGTGTACGCAAGCCTGCTGCTCTGCCGCGAAAGCCGCGTTCAAATCCGATGATGCCGGATAAAATTGTCGACAACAGCAGACGGAACAGCACTGTCTGGAACGCGAGTGGAGAGGAATATAAAATGTGGTGGAAAAGCTGCATATGAATGCCTCCGTTTCTAAATACTGATGCCGGGAAATGAACGGTAGATACCCTTACATACGCCGGATGGCAGGGTTTGGTGCATGATTTGACCGGATATGAATTATCCGGATCGTTCTATACCAAAACCCGTATCAATCGGATGAATTTTTGGGGAAGTCCGGGAATTTCGGCGTGATGCTGTCAGCATAACGGTTGATGCCGAAATATTCGAGAACAAACTTTTTGACCTGCGACGCAGTCGGATCGATATAATGATGCGTGGTTCTGACGTGCCCGTCCGAGGATATCGTCAGTGTGGTGCCGCCGTGGGTGTCCGGCTTCCAGTAACAGCCGTAGCCGGTTTTGAGTGCATAGGTGAGCGTGATACCCTCATAATCAATCGAGAAGCAGTTGACATGGTCATGACCGCAGACCATGTTTTTCGTACTGCCAAGGGATTTGCACAGCGCAAAGAATCCGTTGTTGAATTCCGGCGGTCCCATTTTTTCCTGTACACGGCAGAAGGCATGATCGCAGTACGGCGCGCGCAGGGTTTTGGTATCCGCATCGTATACGCTGTCCCATGCATTCTGGTATTCCGGAACCGGAATATGCGTAATCACTGTGCTTTCAACAGTATGGCCGGCTTCGGCTGCGATGCCTTTGACAGCCCATGCGTACCACGCGATCTGGTTGTCGTATAAGTGATCGTAGCTGCCTTTCTGCATCTCTTCTTCATGATGGGTATCCATCATGAACAGCGTGTGGATCGGGCGGCCGTTCTCGGTGATGTTGATGATATAATTGCCGTAGCCCATGCCGCGCGGACCGTAATCAAAGAGACTGTTCTTCGCTTCAGCAAGCTGATACGCGCCCCAGAACTCGCTGACCAGACCGGTATGGTCGGCATTGCCCATGACTGCTGCCCACGGAATGCCGTAGCTGTCGATGAAGCGAATCAGACGCAGATAGGCAAATGCGTCAAATGCATTGTCGCCGGACAGTGTGATCAGATCGGGATTGGTCTGACGGATGAGCTTATCCATGGTTTCCTCGGCGAATTCTCCAACCTCGGAAAAGGCTTCGCCGTCGTGACACTGGATGTCTGCAAAATTCAGAATCACGAAATCGCGGTCGGGGTCCTTCTCAATTTCTGCGGCGTAGAGCTCGGATGAATAGGGAAGGGATTCGTCCCAATCGTAAAACAGTGTGCTGCCGAAACGAACTTCTTCGGGTGTTTTGGGGTGCAGAATCAGCGATTCCAGAAATTCGTTTGCAACGCGGAGATCGGTTGTCATCATGTATTTCCTCCGTTAAAATGGTTTTGTACAGTATACCATATTTGCACTCAAAATGCAATAGGCAGCGGAATTTCATTGAATTTTTGATCAGAATCAACGGATCTGGAAACCCGGATACTGTTTTTTCATAAAGGACATTCGATATCCTTCTGGGCAGACGGGGACGAAAAGAAAAGAGCCGACTGCACGGAACAGTTGGCTCTTGAAGAAATGATGTAAGCATTATTTCATCAGATCGTTTTTGCTGTTGGCGTGTTCCCGCACCAGCTTGACGAGTGTTCCGCTCAAAAGGAACAGCGCGATCAGGTTTGGGATTGCCATCATACCGTTGCAGGTTTCTGCAATGCTCCACAGCAGATCAAGGTTGAGAATCGCACCGGGAATGGCGACCAGAGAATATAGCACCATGAAGACAGTATTGGCCTTGCTGCCGACGATGAATTCAAGACAGCGAACACCGTACAGTCCCCAGCCGATGATGGTGGAAAATGCAAAACAGCACAGTGCAACCGCAGTAAAGATGGAAACCCAGTTTCCGTAGGTGTTGACAAAACCGCTGATGGTCAGCTCTGCACCGGCAGCAGCACCGTAGGTGATGGCAGGTGCACCGAGAAGCACCGTGAGTGCGGTCAGGGTGCAGATGATGATGGTATCGCAGAAGACTTCAAAAATACCGAAGTATCCCTGTTCCACAGGAGATTTGATATCCGATGCGGCATGGGCAATGGAACCGGTACCGAGGCCTGCTTCATTGGAGAAGATGCCTCGCGAGACACCGCGGCGCATACTGATAAACAGACTGCCGACGACACCGCCGGTAAAACCTGCCGGTGTGAACGCGCCGACGAAAATGCTCTTAAAAACGGCGGGAACCGCGCCGATGTTCAGCACAATGACGCCAAGACTGAGAATGACATATAGGACTGCCATGAAGGGAATGAGCTTTTCGGTGAAGCGTCCGATGCGCTTGACACCGCCCAGAAGCACCATTGCAACCATGATGGCAATCAGAATACCGACGACCAGATTGACACCGAACACGGAATCCTCGGAGAGCAGATCAAAGTTTTGCAATGCTGTGCTGATGGATGCGGTGATCGTATTGACCTGTGTTGCGTTGCCGGTACCAAAGACGGTCAGAACACCGAGTGCAGCATACAGATAACCGAGGAAATGCCAATGTTTTTTAAGACCGTTCTTGATGTAATACATCGGACCGCCGACCCAGTCACCGTGGACATTGCGTTCGCGGAAGTGGACTGCCAGCGTGACCTCGGCAAACTTCGTACACATACCGAGCAGTGCGCTGATCCACATCCAGAAAACAGCGCCGGGACCGCCGAGTGCGATGGCACCTGCGACACCTGCGATGTTGCCGGTACCGACCGTTGCTGCCAGTGCGGTACAGACCGCCTGGAACGGAGTGACTGCACCTGCCTGTGCTTCTTCTTTTTTGAACATCCGACCGACGGTACAGCGCATGGCGGTACCGAATTTCCGGAGCTGGATAAATTTACTGCGGCAGCTGAGCCACAGTCCGACACCCAAAATCAGAACCATTGCCGGCACGCCCCAGACAAAGTCGTTCAGTTTTGCGTTAATCAGAGTGATGATTTCTATCATGAGATTGCGTCCTCCTGCGTGAATTTGTTATATTATACCATAATAGGGCAGGAATTGCAAGTGGAATGAACAAATACGGGAAGTTTGTGAGGAAAAGAAATGTTTTGTCACGGTTACATAGGGGAATTTTAGGAAAGAAACAGGGTAAATATGGAGAAGAATTAGGGCGGAATTAGGGTGGAAAAACAGGATGGGAATTACTCCCCATCCTGTTGCTCTTTTGAAAACCGATAACCTACGCCCCAAACATTCTTGATATACTCCGTGTCTGAATCCGCAAGTTTTCTTCGCAGAGTTTTTATGTGTGTTTTAACCAAGCCGTCTACATCATAGACGGTATCTTCGCTCCAGACTTGTTCATACAGTTGTTCACAAGATATAACTCGTCCCGCATTGCTTGCCAAACAGAATAACAGATCAAATTCTTGTCGGGTAATATTTAACTCTTTGCCTTTCAGGAACACTTGCCGTGTAGAAGGGTCTATAACTAATTCTTTGCCAAAAACAAGAGTATAACACAGGTTGCTATCGGGGTGAGCCTCTATGTAAAGTTGCATCAAAGCCTCTGCCTGAGCCAGACATTCCTCAAGAGAGTATGGCTGCCCCATATAGGCATGAGCACCGGCTCGAAGTGCTCTTAGGCGTTCAGAATGATCTGCTTGCGATGATAACAGTAATATCGGAGTTCGTTTAGCTTGTCGCATGACCTTTAACAACTTGTGGTCATCTTCCATGGACATATTTGCATCCAGAATTACCAATGTAAAGTCCATGCTCACAAATCTGCTGACAGCATCACGAATGGAGGTAACGCACTCAACATCATTGTAGGCGGACACAAGTCGTTCTTTTATTTTTTCCGCTTCATCAACATTTTCATTGATGATTAAAATACTTATTCTCAAATGCATACCTCCTGTTTGAGTGCAATGTATCAATATCCTTTACTTGAGTTTGTTGTAGGTGATTATTCATTAGCAATGGAGCTGCACCGAACGGTTACACGGCTGGCTCCACCTGGGGTACAGGTGTAGAGCGATAAATCAAAGCCGCTTGTGATCATTTCTTCTGTTGCATTAGCAGGAAGCGTTTCCAAAAGCACGACTTCATAGCAATACACTGTGCCGGAGATATCCGTGAACAAAATCAGATCCTTTGGCTGCAGTTCTGACAATCTTCCGAAATGAGACTGATAGTTATGAGCTGCAATCACAAAATCCTTTTCATAATAAGAACCGAAATAATGGCACGGTGCAATTTTCAGTTTTGCATAGCTCCAGTTCGTCAGCACCGGCAATTCAAGTTCCAGAACAGGAATTGAAAGCACGCCGATACAGTCATAGCTGTCTATTTGTGTGGTAAGCATTTCCTTCGGAATATCCACAGAGATTTCTTCAGGTTTATATTGGTTACTTTCTTCTGAAGTGCTTTCTTCCGAAGTGCTTTCTTCGCGTGTGTTATCCTGAATGTCTTCCTGGACATCCTGCAGGATATTCTTTGAAACATCCTGTGCTTTTTCTTCTTCCCACCGATTGTAAGCGATCAATCCGAGTGATGAGATCAAACAGCATACGCCCAATATGATGCAGCAAATACCAAATCCTTTACGCATTTTCTTTCCTCGTTTTTCTCAGAACAATG
>SVRM01000154.1 GCA_015064785.1 Oscillospiraceae bacterium | reverse complement strand
GAAGATGGGACAGGACGACGACGCGGTGGATATGCTCGCCGCCGATCTGCTTCATACATTCGCCGCTTCCCTTGAGGGACGCAAAAACTGCCGCGGCGGTATCTGGCGTGCCGGAACCGGTTCTGCGATGTTCTATCTGTGGCACACCGAAGCACTTGCTGCCTCTCCCAACGGACGCAGAAAGGGCGAGCCTTACGGTACCAACTATTCCCCGGCACTGTCGACAAAATCCGACGGTCCGATCTCGCTGATCCGGTCGTTTACCAAGCCGAATCTGTCCGAGGTCATCAACGGCGGTCCGCTGACACTCGAATTCCACGCATCGGTCTTCTCCGATCCCGACAATCTGCCGAAGCTCGCGCGGCTCGTACAGTTCTTCGTGCACTCCGGCGGACATCAACTGCAGCTGAATACCGTGTCCAAAGAAGTTCTGCTTGACGCGCAGGCGCATCCGGAGAACTATCCGCATCTGATCGTGCGCATCTGGGGCTGGTCGGCGTACTTTGTCGAGCTTGATAAGCCGTATCAGGATCACGTGATTGCAAGACAGGAATACAAATTGTAAAACGATACACACATCCAATGTTTAACGATACACATTTGGTCAAAGGAACCATCTTTGACGTCAAAGAATTCACCGTGCACGACGGGCCTGGTGTGAGGACGACAGTTTTTTTCAAAGGCTGTCCGCTGTCCTGCATCTGGTGTCATAACCCGGAGGGGATGGACGCCGCACCGACCTTGATGGTCAGGGAAGCGGCGTGCACCCATTGCGGTGCCTGCCGAACGCCTTGTGTGCATGAGGACTGCAAGCCGTATGGCCGCTGTCTGCATATCTGTCCGCGTGGTCTGATCTCGGTCGCAGGCAGAGAAGTGGCGGCGGGAGAATTGGCAGGAAAGCTCGCACCGTCAGCACCGCTCTTTGGCGAGGACGGCGGGGTGACGCTGTCGGGAGGTGAGCCGCTTTTGCAGCCGCAGTTTGCCATGGCACTTGCCGATTGCCTGCATGAACACGGCATACGCACTGCCCTGCAGACCTCGGGGTTTGCAGGCGGAGATACCTTTGCGGCAGTTCTTGCGCACATCGATTTCGTTCTGTTCGATCTCAAACTCGCCGACGATGCGGCGCACCGCCGGTATACCGGGGTATCCAATACGCCGATTCACCGCAATCTGGCGTATCTCAAGCGGAGCGGAAAACCGCATGTGTTCCGGATTCCGCTGATTCCCGGGATTACTGACACGGAGGAAAACCTGTCGGCACTCGCTGTGCTTGCCGGGGATAGTCCGGTCGAGCTGATGCCGTACAATCCGTATGCGGGCGCAAAATACCCGCAGGTCGGACGCACCTTCCTATATCGGGAACAACCGCCGCATATGGTCAATCTATCGCTGTTCCGTCATGCGCGGCTTTTAAAATAGGACTTATAAAAAGGAGACTTTATCATGAATCAAAAAACACGTTTCGGTGCGGCAGCACTGCTGACCGTACTGCTGCTCACAACGGCAGTTTCCTGCGGCGATGCCGCCGATACGACCAATGACACCACCGATGCTGCAACCAAGGCCGTCACGGAAGCGGCAACCGCAGACCCGGATGATCCTTATGCCGCGCGTATGAATGTTTCCGCGGGACTTCCCGAGGGACTGGACTTCGGCGGTGCACATCTGCGCTCCATGGTCAACGATACCAACGATAATGTCATGGCAAATGATATTTATATCGATCAGGCAACCGGTGAGATCGTGGATGATGCACTTTACAACCGCCGCGTTTATGTGGAAGAACTGCTCAATGTGGTCATTGATCCGTCTGAAATTTTCAGTCATACACAGGCAAGCTCCAACATCCGCAAATCCGTCAATGCAGGTGACGATGCGTATGACCTGTATTTGGAGCACATGATCCAGGCAGGTATTGATACACTGGAGGGTCTGTTCCGCAACTGGTACGATATTCCGCATACGGACTTTACGCATCCGTGGTATCCGCAGGATTCCATCAAGAACATCACGCTGGACGGAACCATGTATCTGCTTTTGTCGGATGTCATGCTGTCGTCGTTCCACAACACCTATTGTTATTATTTCAACCGCAAAATTGCCGCCGATTACGATCTGCCCGATGTTTATGACATTGTGCGGAACGGTCAATGGACGCTTGATAAGGTTTCGGAGCTGACAAAAGGTGTTTACAAGGATGTCAACGGTGACGGTACCCATGACGCCGATGACCAGTACGGTTATGCGACCTCCATCGACTCCAATGTCGTTACCTACTTCTGGGCATTTGATGTTCCGCTGCTCGATCTGTCCTCCGGAAAGCCCGTGCTTGCTGCCAACAACGAACGTGCGGTCAATACGGTAACCAAGCTGGACGATTTCTTCTTCAAGAATGAAAATACCTTTATCGCAAGCCTCTGGACGGACTTTATTGATATGTTTGTTGCGGAAAAGGTACTGTTCATTCCGCGCTGTGTCGGTGAAACACAAACCTTCTTCCGTGAAATGGAAAATTACGGTATGCTTCCGTTCCCCAAGTATGACGAAGCACAGGACGGTTATTATACGATGCTGGACGGCTGCTCTCCTTTGATTGCTGTTCCCAAAACAGCACAGAATGTGGAGATGATCGGCGCTGTCATGGAAGCAATGGGTGAGTATTCCTATAAATATGTTGTTCCGGCTTATTATGATATGACACTCAAGGTCAAGGGTACGCGCGATGAAAACTCCATTGAAATGCTCGATATCACCTTTGCAGGTCGTGTCGTTGACTTTGCATTTGTTTACGACAACTGGAAGGGATATGCATTTGCCCTGCAGAATGTTCTGAAGAAAAACGGTTCGCAGGAATATTCTTCCTACTATAAATCGAACGAAAAGAAGGCAATCTCGCACTTTGAAAAGGTCTACGAACAGTTCCAGGAAGGCGGAGAATAATTCCGAATACCAAAACAGCTCCTCGCATGAAAACGGGGAGCTGTTTTGTTCTGCATCGGGAGACAGGCTGTCATTCTGTAAAGAATTCGTTGAGCTGCTCGATGCGCTTTTCGTCCTTTTTGGCGTTCTTTTCGTAGTAGGAGGCGAAGTTTCCGCCCTGCGTGAGAACATTGTTGACAACCTGCTGCAAACCGCCGCCGCTTCCGCCATAGATATAGGAATACGACAGAACACGGTTTTCAAACATGATATCGATCATCTTGACCGATTCTTCATCGTTGGCATATCTGCCCTTCAGCGCGTATTCGTAGTAGTTCGGATAGACCGTGCGGTATGCTTCTGCGCTCATCGCCTCGATAATCATACCGGTACGGTCAATGTCGGATGCGGTAATCGGAACAACACCGGGAAGCTCACAACATGCACAGATGTAATCTTCCTGCGATGCATCCACCTTGGGCATCGGGAGAATGCCGTAATTGATGTCGGAATTGGTCAGAGACGGCAGCTGATGACCGATGGCACCGTAGGTAAACAGCAGATTGCCCTGCGAGAACCAGATCGCGGAGGAGTCTTCATTCTGTCTGCCGGAGTGGGTATTGGAGTAGTAAACCGCAGGATTGCCCTCACACAGCCAGCCGACGAGCTTGTCCATCAGAGCAATGGAGCGGTCGTTGTAGGTATCCAGATAGAACGAACCATCCGCATTCTTGCCCCATGCTTCATGACCGAAGTTTTCAAACAGGCAGTACGGAACCGTCATGGCAAAGCCGCGGATATCGGTATAGTCAACCGCACTGTTGCCGTTGGTGTCCTCATATACATCTTTGGACATTTCGATGAGCTTGTCCAGTGTCCACTGGTCGTTCAGAACCAGATCATACGGGGATTCCATGTCATACTTCTCAATCAGATCGCGGTTGAAAAACATGGTACGGGTCGCGTGGAAGCCGTAATACGAAATACAGTTGGAGATCAGATACATGCGGCCGTTGATGGTCATGGAGTCTACACTGTATTTCGGCCACCACGGCTGATTGAAATTCAGATGCGGGACTTCATACAGATTATGGAACAGATTCTCCAGCGACAGATTGCCGGCACCGATATCATGCATAAAGCAGATATCAAACGCATCGTCTCCGGCAAGAATCGGTTTCTGTACCTCGGCAGTGTTTGTCCATTCCGTATGGGGAACATGGCTCAGCTTGACATTGAAGCGTTCCTCCACCGCGCGGTTGGATTCATAGACCATGTCATTGATCTGTACACCGGTTTCTCCCTCGGAATAAATGAATTCCACATAAACCGGATCGCACATAATGCGGAATTCATATCCGCCGTAATCCGCTTCGGGCAGATCATCCGCAATATAGCCGTTATCGGTTACAGCGGCTGTTGTATCGGCAGCACCGGCATCCGCAGTTCCGTCCGCAGGTGCGGTTGTCTCACTGCCGCAGGCAGATGCCATCAGCAGGGAGGCAAGCATAGCAAACGCAAACAGTCTCTTTTTCATGTTCGTTACCTCTCAGAAAAATTTTGAAAAAAGCCCCGGAGCGGGTTGGCGTTCCGGGGCTGAATTGCAGGGGCGGGAGAAAGCATCAGAGTGCACGGACGATCTCTTCGGTATCGCGCGCGATCATGAGTTCCTCGTTGGTGGGGATCAGATAAACAGCGACTTTGGAATCATCGGTGGACAGCTTGACAGTGTTCGACTGGTGATGAGCAGCAGCGTTGACTTCGTAGTCCATCTTGATGCCGAAGAATTCCATGTCGGTGCAGACGCGTTCACGCAGCTCGGGGTTGTTTTCGCCCATACCTGCGGTGAAAACGATGGCATCCAGACCGTTCATGGCAGCGGTGTAGGAACCGATGTACTTCTGAATCTGGTATGCGAGAACGTTGGCAGCGAGCCAGGCGCGTTCGTCATTGTTGTCACGAATGGCAGCTTCGATATCACGGCTGTCAGAGGAAATACCGGAAACACCGAGGAAACCGCATTCCTTGTTCATGTAGTTTGCAACTTCGTCAGGGGTGTAGTTCTTCTTCTTCATGATGTAGGGAACGATTGCCGGGTCGATGGAACCGCAGCGGGTACCCATTTCAACACCGTCGAGGGGAGTGAAGCCCATGGAGGTGTCAACACACTTGCCGCCCTTGACAGCAGTGATGGAAGAACCGTTGCCGATGTGGCAGGTAATGATCTTGGTTTCTTCCAGCGGCTTGTCCAGCAGCTTTGCCATTTCAGCGGAAACGAATCTGTGGGAGGTACCGTGTGCACCGTAACGGCGGATCTGGTATTCCTCTGCATCTTCATACTTGATGGCATAAGTGGAAGCCTTCTTGGGCTGAGTGGTGTGGAATGCGGTGTCGAAACGAGAACCTGCGGAAC
>SVRM01000029.1 GCA_015064785.1 Oscillospiraceae bacterium | reverse complement strand
ACAACGTTGTTATGAACGTTTCCCTCATCACCCCCATCGCTATCGAAAAGGGTCTCCGCCTCGCTATCCGTGAAGGTGGCCGTACCGTCGGTTCCGGTGTCGTTGTTGAAATCGTTAAGTAATTAACCCTTCATCAATAACGGAAAAAGCGTGAAGCAATTCACGCTTTTTCTTTCATAATCACATACAAAAAATTTGATATCTTTGGGGCGTGGTGTAAGTCCACACTGGCAGTTAGAAGTTTCTTCAAACCTTCAAAAGTCTGCGAACGCACAGCGATGTGCGCCGAAAAGGTGAAATTCCTTTACCAACGGTGACAGTCCGGATGAGAAAAGATAGAAAATTCAATCGGCAAATGCCGGTTGTGAATATCTGATTTTATCAAAAAAGCTCCGTGAATTCATGGAGCTTTTCTTTTTGATAACCAAAGATGTCCTGACGATATGTACTATCGGAAAGGAAAATCATGAAATACGCAAAAAAGATCAATTACATCGCCAAAGTTGCAATTTTATCGGCCATTGCATTTGTCATCATGCTGTTTGAGATGCCGCTGGCATTCATCGCACCGACGTTTTATGAGATGGATTTCTCGGATGTCATCGCGCTGATCGGCAGCTTTTCACTCGGTCCGGTCGCAGGTGTGCTGATCGAGCTGCTCAAAAACCTGCTGAACATCCTGTTTACCGGTTCCTCAACCGCTTATGTCGGCGAATTTGCGAACTTTGTCACCGGATGTGCGTTTATCCTCCCGGCAGCTCTCATTTACAAGTTCCGCAAAACGAGAAAGTATGCGGTGATCGGACTGATTCTCGGCACACTTTCGCTTGCCATCGTCGGCGGGCTCATCAATTACTTTGTCATGGTGCCGATGTATGCGGAGCTGTACATCCCGATGGAGACGATCATCGGAATGGCGTCCGCAATTATTCCGGCGGTCGATTCGCTTTGGAAGATGATTCTTCTGTGCGTTGTGCCGTTTAACCTGATTAAGGGTGTGCTGTGCGGTGTGATTACCTTTGTGCTGTATAAGAAGCTGGCTGTGCTTCTCAAGAAATAAAGATGACCCGGGCTGTTGCACTTACGTGCCTCAGCCCAAGGGACTGCATGAATGCAGTCCGGAAGTTCTCCCTTGCCCCTCATCCGAGGGGCATTTTCATGCGATTTTCGCATGAAAACCGGGAAATTCGGGTCACTTCGTGACCCCGGGTTGCCGCAAGTTTTCAACTTGCAACAACCCCGGTTTTTTCCGTTATGACATCAAAGCAGCAAAAACAAAATGAGGGATATACTGCCGAATCCGTATTTGAATACGGCAATCTCATAAGCTGCATAATTCTCACTGTATTTCCACGTCAAAAGGCGAAAGATTTGTCTTTGAAAGAGGGAAACCGCCAGTGAGACGGCAGCAAGTGCAGCAGCCATCCAAAAAAGCAGGTGGAACTGTGGTCTCGCAATGATCACTTTCAAAAGCCCAATCAGGCAGCACAGAAAGGAAAACCACGTGCATTTGGCGATATATAGCCAGCGATAGCGGTTCCAGAGCAAATGCTCCCGTTCCGCATCACATACAGGTTCATATGTCAGCGTTGCCGCACAGATGGGACATTCGTTTTTTGCATCGACTGTCATTTGACAAACAGGACATTTTCGCATGTTCCATATCTCCGATCATTGAAGTGGAAAGGAAACGAAAACCGCAGAAAGCAGGGCTCTCCGCGGTTTTGGTTATGATGGAATCAGTTCTTGATCTCGACAGTGATACCCTTTTCATCGGAGATGTAAGCGTTTTCAAGCAGTCTTGCCAGATCAATCGCATCGTCCAGACCGAAGTAGATTTCAGCCTTGCCGTCGACAGCGTCGATGAAGTTCTTGAGCTGGTTGTCAAGACGCTTGGGCATCTTGTTTTCCGGAACGGGAACCATATCGTTGGTGTACTTTCTGGTTTCGGGCGTTGTAATCATGACCTTGTGGTCGGTTGCAAGCAGGAAGCCTTCGGTACCGTAGATTTCAAATGCCCACGGAGAATAGGGCGTGACAAACGAGGTTTCGACAATGGCGATTGCCTTGTTTTCAAATTCGATGGTGTTGACCGCGTTGTCGTCAACGGGCTTGTCAGTCAGCGTGTTGTACATGGAGCTGATGCGGACAGGACGGCCGAACAGGTACGCGGAGATGTACATCGGATGGCAGCCAAGGTCCATCATAGCGCCGCCGCAGGCATCCTTCTTTTCGTACCAGTATTCAGGCAGCCAATTGCCGGATGCACCGCCGTGTGCGTTGCGGAAACGACCGATGGAGATCTGACCGAGGATACCGGATTCGATGATCTGTTTTGCGTACAGTACCGGCGGCCAGGTGCGGTGCGGGTAGGAGATTTCAAACAGAACGCCTGCTTCTTCAACAGCCTTCTTGATATCTTCACATTCAGCGACGGTCGGAGCGAGGGTCTTTTCGGTGAAGATGTGCTTCTTTGCCTTAGCAGCCTTCATGATGACTTCATAGTGCATCGAGGTGGGAGTACCGACGATGACAGAGTCGATGTCTTCGCGTGCGAGCAGGCAGTCGAGGCATTCGATCGCTTCACAGCCGAGATCAGCCGCCCATGCCTTTGCGACTTCGTAATCGGGATCCCAGACAGCCTTGCAGGTGCCGCCGAAACTGATTGCTTCACGCGCGTAACCGGGTGCGTGGACATGCCATTTGCCGAGCATTGCAAAATTTGCCATAATAAGTTTCCTCCTGAAATATAGGGATTTTTCTGTTGTAAACTGCAACAGGATTTACTAACATTATAACATAGTTTTATCTTGTTGTAAACAGATTTGATGAAATTTCATCGAATATGGAGCAGATTATTCGGAAGCATTCAAAAAAGATGAATATTTTTTTGAAAACCTATTGATTTTTTTGAAGATATATGGTATAATATATATGTTCCAAAGAAAAGGCCCGTTGGTCAAGAGGTTAAGACTTCGCCCTCTCACGGCGACATCGGGAGTTCGATTCTCCCACGGGTCACCATAAAAAAAGAAAGAGCGGTTGCTCTTTCTTTTTTTATAGCGGTCCTATATAGAAGTGAACCAAGCAAATGACGCGAAGTGATATACTTTGTAACGCACAAAGAAAAATCATGGCGAATATCCCTTATTCATGCCAACTGTCATTTGCGGTGGAACAAAGGCGTAGCCTTTGTTCCGTTCGATCTCTCCCACACAAGTATGCCCAAGGACAGTTATGGAGTTGGGAGCGGTTGCTCTTTCTTTTTTATAGCGATTCTACGCAGAAGCGAACGCAAATTGGACAAAAACAATTATATTCCAAGCGAAAGACATAAGAAACGGGCGATTCGTGAATCGCCCCTACATATGTTGGGACATCGGATCTGAAATCATTTACGGTATAAGAAGGAATAATCTCATGCAACTCAGTCGAAACGCCCAAAATGCCATCATGATCGGCTCACTGTGTTCGATCTCCTATTTTGCGGTGTACATTGCCCGCAACATTTTAAGCGCGGTCACGCCGCAGATGGTTGCGCTTGGCTATACAGAAGAATATATCGGCAGAATTTCTTCGCTGTATTTTGTTTTCTATGCGGTCGGTCAGCTGATCAACGGCGCAATCGGTGATAAGATCAAAGCCAAATGGATGATCTGCACCGGACTTCTCGGCGCGGCCGTTACCAATTTTGTTTTCTCCCGCGTGACGGTGTATCCGACAACCGCAATGATGATCTACGGTCTGACCGGATTTTTCCTGTCGATGATTTACGGACCGATGACGAAGGTGGTTTCCGAAAACACAGAGCCGCATCACGCGACGCGGTGCAGTCTCGGCTATACCTTTGCGTCCTTCTTCGGTTCGCCGACAGCCGGGCTTCTGGCATCGTTTCTTGCGTGGGAAGCCGTCTTTGCGGTCAGCAGCGGCGTTCTGGTGCTGATGTCGATTACAGGTTTCTGCTTCTTTACCGCATTTGAGCGTAAGAAAATCGTGCAGTACGGACAGTACAAACCAAAGGAAAAGGGAAGCGGCAACATCCGTGTTCTGATTGCGCATCAGATCATTCGCTTTTCGATCATTTCGATCATCACGGGTGTTGTGCGTACCTCGGTTGTTTTCTGGCTGCCGACCTACATTGCACAGTACCTCGGTTTCTCACCGAAGACCTCTGCCGGCATCTTTACAGCCGCGACACTGGTGATTTCCATGACTGCCTTCCTCGCAGTATTCGTCTATGAACGGCTGAACCGGAATATGCACAAGACCATTCTGATTATGTTTACATCAGCGGCACTGTTTTTTGCACTGACCTATTTTGTCCGCCAGCCGGTGTTCAATATCATCTTCATGATTGCGGCGATCATGTCCTCCAATGCGTCCGCATCGATGCTGTGGAGCCGCTACTGTCCCAGCCTGCGGGATACGGGCATGGTATCCTCCGCAACCGGCTTCCTCGATTTCCTGAGCTATATGGCGGCAGCTGCGGCAAATCTGATCTTTGCCAATGCGGCATCGGCCATCGGCTGGGGCAATCTGATTCTCGTATGGCTCGGTCTGATGATCGTCGGCGTGGTGATCATGCTTCCGTATGACCGACTGAAAAAGAAAACTGCATAAAATCAGGACTGTCTGACTTTGGTGTGTCAGACAGTCCTTTTTGCATCAGTATTTGCTTTCGCGGATCTTCTTGCGGATGGTATCAATGCCGAGATAAAGAATCAGAATACCGGCGATTGACCACGCGGTCACAGGAATCCAGGTGCTTTGCGTACTCTCGATCTTCAGCTGTGACCAAAGTTCATTCTGCACCGACAGCATCGTGTCGTTCAGCGTGTGGTAGTAGGAGGTGGGAACCTTGTCCTCATCTGCCGGATACATCAGTGTCATAGCATCGGGATGCACCTCGGAGAGAACCTCGATGTATTCCTCGTTTTCGCGGACCAGCAGGTGCGGAGAGCCGTAATAGGTGTATTCCGCATTGGCAGCCGCAGCTTCCTCCGAGCAGAGGAAGTTGATGTACAGCTCGGCAAGTTCCTGATTGCGCGCGCACGTCGGGATACACATCGCATCGACGTATTCGTTCGTGCCCTCGGCCGGGTAATAGAAGCCGAGCATGTCATTGGATTCGTACATGGTCAAATAGTCGCCCGCATAGTAAGCGGCAACAGCGGCGGAGCCGTTCTTCATCTTATTGAAGATTTCGTCCATGACATAGCTCTGCACCAAAGGCTTCTGCTGCTGGAGCTTTGCAAGCGCCGCTTCCCACTCGGCAGTGTCTTCTGTGTTGACATCGATGCCCTGCCAGTACATCGCGGTACCGAAGGCATCGCGCGGGTTGTTGAATTGCAGAATCTTTCCTTTGTAGGCTTCGTTCCACATCAGATCCCACGAGCCAATGTCTTCCTCGGAAACGATGCCGGAATTATAAATGACACCGACCATACCGAACATGTACGGAATGGAATAGGTATTATCCGGATCGTAGTAGAGATTCTTGTAATTTTCGTCGATATACTGATAATTGGGGATATTTTCGTAATTCAGCGGCAGGAGCAGGTCTTCGCTGATCAGTCGCTGGATCATATAGTCGGAGGGGAAAATGACATCGTAGGATGCGGCACCCGAGCGGAGCTTGTTGTACATGTCCTCATTGGAGGCGTAAGTCGTGTAATTGACCTCGACGGAGAACCCGTACTGGTCAGCGAAGTTTTCCTCGAAGTATTCCTCGAACATCGCATTGACATCGGCACAGCCTTCAGAGCCGTCGGAGATATACTGACCCCAGTTATAAACGTTGAGCGTGACCGTACCGCCGTTCTCACCGCAGGATGCCAGCAGGAACAGGGAAAGCAGGAGCGTCAGGAGCAGGACTGCGTATTTCATATGCATCGGCGCTCCTTTCAGTTCTTCTTTGCCGCCGTTTTCTTTGCGGCGGCTTTGGCGATCATTTTTTCGTGACGCTTGCGGTCGATTTCTTCCTTGCTGCCGGAGAAGTTGGACAGAATCAGAAGCACGGTGATCGCAATGATCATCAGCGTGGACAGTGCGTAAATATCCGGCTTGACTTCCTTCTTGGTCATGGAGTAGATCAGCAGCGGCAGGGTCTGGAAGTCGTTGCCGTTGGTGAAATAGCTGATGACGAAGTCGTCCAGCGACATGGTGAAGGCGAGAATGGCGCCGGACAGAATGCCAGGCATAATCATCGGCAGCTCCACCTTGAAGAACGACTGAACGGGAGTACAGCCGAGGTCCAGTGCCGCTTCCGGGATGGATTTATCCATCGCCTTCACACGCGGCAGAACGGAGAGGATGACATACGGCAGGCAGAAGGTGACATGGGAGATCAGCATGGTCCAGAAGGAGAGCTTGTCTGCCAGACCGACGAAGGTGCCGATGGCAACGAACAGAAGCATCATCGAGATACCGGTAACGATATCGGGGTTCATCATCGGGATATTGGTGACGCTGTTGATGGCGGTGCGCAGGATGTTGCTCTTCATTTTTACCATACCGACTGCGGCTGCGGTGCCGATGATCGTGGAAATCACTGCGGTGCTGACGGCAAGGATCAGTGTATTTTTGAGTGCGGTGAAGGTTTCCGGACTGTTGAACAGCTCCCGGTACCAGTACAGGGAGAAGCCGTCAAAGGCACCGGTGTTGCTGGTCTGATTGAAGGAGAACAGCATCAGTACCAGAATCGGGATGTACAGCAGCATGAACACCACCGCAATATAAATCTTGGAAAAGTATTTCATGGGCGATTGCGTAGTTCCTTTCGTTAAAGTGGCGCGGATGTGAAAATCAGCGCTTCAGTCTGCCGGCATTTTCGGTGCCGTCGGAGAAGCGGTTCATGATCGCAAGCGAGATGAGAATGAGAATCATCATGACAAGCGAGATTGCCGCACCGATGTTGTAGGTGGAATAGCTCTGGAACTGGCGTTCAATGGTATCACCGATCAGCTCGAAGGTACCGCCGCCGAGCTTCTGAGAAATATAGAAGGTCGAGATGGACGGAACAAAAACCATGGTAATGCCGGAGACGATGCCGGACTTGGACAGCGGAAGAATCACACGGGTCATAATCTGCGCGCTGCTGCATCCGAGGTCACTTGCCGCCTCCACCAGCCGCCGGTCGATTTTTTCAATCGCCGTGTAGATGGGAAGCACCATATAGGGGAAGAAGTCGTAAACAATACCGAAGATGACCGCGCCCTTTGTGCCGACGATGTGGACGGGAGCCATGTCAAGCGCGAGCAGGATTGAGTTGAGGAAACCGCCGTCGTCGAGAATTGCCATCATGGAATAGGTACGGATGAGCAGGTTGGTCCACATCGGCAGCATCAGAAGGATCATGAAAATCTTCTTCTGGCGTTCCGACGAGCGGGAAATGAAATACGCAAGCGGATAACCGATCAGAAAACAGCAAAAGGTTGCAATGATCGACATTTCAATCGAGGTACGGAAAATATCGGCATACTCGGAGAGTCCAAAGATGTTGTCGAGTGTAAATCCGCCCTCGGGTGAGGTGAAGGTATAGTACAGAACAAAGAGCAGCGGTGCGATGATGAACAGCACGCTCCATACAATGTGCGGGACGGCGGCAATGGAACCGCCAAGCGTTTTTTTCTTCATGGGCGATTACTCCTCTTCCACGGTATCCGCGTCGGACAGGCTGTCAAGCTCGTCGGAGAAGGACGAGTAGTCACCGTACTTGCCGGAGTATTCGGACTTTTTCATGATGTGGATGGCATCGGGGTCGATGGAAATGCCGACGCGCTCGTTCTGGTCGACAAAGTCTGTGGATTGAATCATCCACTTGAAGCCGCCGATATCGACGATAAATTCATAATGCACACCCTTGAAGGTGACGGAGGTGACGGTACCGACAAGCATACCCTTTTCCGGTGCGACGAAGTCGACGTCCTCGGGACGCACAACGACGTCAACCGCTTCGTTCTTCTCAAAGCCGCCGTCGACGCAGACAAATTCCTTGCCGGAGAAGCGGACGCGGCCGTCCTCAAGCATAATACCGTCGACGATGTTGGATTCGCCGATGAAGTCCGCGACGAATGCGTTGACCGGTTCGTTGTAAATATCGATGGGAGTACCGACCTGCTGGATTTTGCCGTCCGCCATGACAACGACAGTGTCGGACATGGTCAGCGCTTCCTCCTGGTCATGGGTGACATAGATGAAGGTGATGCCGGTGCGCTGCTGGATGTTCTTCAGCTCGTTCTGCATGTCCTTGCGCAGCTTCAGATCCAGTGCGCCGAGCGGCTCGTCCAGCAGAAGCACACGCGGATGGTTGATGAGTGCACGCGCGATCGCAACGCGCTGCTGCTGACCGCCGGACAGATAGTTGACGCTCTTATGCTCAAAGCCGCGCAGGGCAACCATATCAAGCATTTCGCGGACACGGCGGATGATCTCATCCTCAGGGACCTTCTTCAGCCGCAGTGCGAAAGCGATGTTTTCAAAGACATTGAGATGCGGGAACAGGGCATATTTCTGGAAGACGGTATTGACATTGCGGCGGTATGCCGGAACATCGTTGATGCGCTTGCCGTCAAACAGACACTCGCCGGAGTCGGGTGTTTCAAAACCGCCGATGATGCGCAGCGTGGTTGTTTTGCCGCAGCCGGACGGACCGAGAATGGTGATGAACTCTTTATCATAAATATCGAGATCGATGTTGTCGAGAATGCGCTCACCGTCAAATTCCTTGATGATGTTGTGAAGCTCAATGATCTTCTGCATGGTGGAAATGCCTCCGTTCAAATAAAAAATCGGTGCTGTGTACCGGCGGATCCATACCGCGGCCACAACACCAGATGTGAAAAGACAATATTCGGATGGCGGGAATAAAGATGATTGGATACCGCCGGCAGATTGGACTGGCCGCGCGGATAATCATATCAATCACTTGAAATCCATACGATGGTATCAGAGTCTATATAGTCACGGTTCTCTCGGGTGAAGCAAGGGTGTACTTTTACTACTCTTATTGACCTTTTCACAAGTTTGTTGTGCCGACGGATGTGCGCCGCACAAAAATGGCAGCAGATACGTATAACGCAGATGTGCCCCGGTTATAAAGTAACCAACTCATAAAATGTTCGCGCCGGAAAAATCCGGAGCAATCAATAAAAAAGCAACAGAAGTTGCCGCTGATTTGGAAATCGGCATTCGACCGGCTGTCCGTATGGCGTTGGCTCCCGTGCGGAGAAAACCCTGTTCGGGTTGTCTGATTCTGGATGTGCGGGAGCGGTCGAAGTATCTTGCTTTGGAAAGAGAACACCGATGGTGCAGCGTTTGAAAATAAAGTTCAAACTGTGTTTTGTGGCTTTCGCAGTCTGTTGGCTGCGATTTGGTGATAGCACCAAACCAGCCCCAATTCCACAAGAAAGAACGCTTTCGCCAAGCGAAAGCCATGATCATATAGATGCACGCATGTAAAGCCTTCCCAAGTTCTTGACGATAAAAGTATATCACATCCGACAGAAAATGTCAAGATTCTGCGCGGATTTTCCCGAAATCTTTTCCCGTATACGGTGAAGCTGATCGCAGCCGGAAACGTGAATCGGAGCACGGAAGAAACGAACAAATTATCGAAAAAACATGTTGAATGCATTGTTGAAACGAACGAAATTTCACAATTACGGAACAATTGATCTCAAATGTGTTGACAAAACGCAATATATGTGGTATAATTTTCAAGCAAACGAACAAAGGTTTAGATTGGAGGTATCTATGACCTGGGAAATTCTGATGGGACTTCTGACCCTGCTCAGTGCACTTGCAGGGCTTGCCAAGACCATCACCAACAACACACGCGCACTGACGGAGATCCGGTGTACCGTTTCGGCTCTGAATGACACCGTTTTGCAGCAGAGAAAGGATCTGGGCGTGATCCGCGAGGAGCTGCAGCGTCTGGTGATGCGTGTCCACGATCTGGAGCGCGATATGGAGGAGGGCGGCAGATATGATTGACAGTACACTGCGCGGTGTTGATGTCAGTACCTACCAGGGACAGATTGACTGGCGGGCGGCGGCATCGGACGGGATCCGGTTTGCGATGGTCAAGGCGACACAGGGACGCTCTGTGACCAACCCGAACCTGCGCGGCTTCACGGACAGCCGTTTTGCGGAAAATATGCGCGGTACGCGGGACGCCGGTCTTACGTGCGGGGCGTATCACTATCTGACGGCATTCAATGAAGCGGAAGCGGTGCAGGAGGCAGAGGTGTTTCTGTCAGCGGTGACACCCTGGCGCAGTCATCTGTCGCTTGGTGCGGCAGTGGATGTGGAAGACAGCCGTCTGCCGCGTGTCAAAGGGCAGCTGACTGCCATTGTCCGCGCATTCTGTAACCGTGTGAAGCGGGCTGGGCTGGATGTGATGGTGTATACCAACCCGGACTTTTTGCAGAATCGGCTGAACGATCTGTCGGAGTTCGGACTTTGGCTGGCACTGTGGCGGAACAAGTCCAACCCACCGTCGTTGGAACGCTATCCGAATCTGCGGATCTGGCAATGGGGCGGAGAAGCGGTTTCAGGCATTGCGGGAAAACCGGATGCCAATTTCGGTATTGCGGGACTGTTGGACGGGCGGGCGCCGGTGATCGATTATGCAGCGGAGGTGAAACGGCGTGCCGGACTTGCCGATGTGACGGTACAGTATCTGCGCGCATACCGGTTCGGCGACGATTTGCTGCGGAAGTTATATGAAGCGATGACAAAAAAGGAGGATAACACATGAGTGAACAGTTTCTGACATGGGAAATGCTGGGGAGCTACTCCGGCACATTGGGCATGGTTCTGATTCTGACCCAGCTGACCAAAGCGCTTCCCGGGATCGTGAAGATTCCGACACAGCTGTACAGCTATCTGGTTGCGCTTGCGGTGATGCTGCCGACAGCAATATTCAGCGGAAGAACGGGAATTCCCGATCTGGTTCTGCTGCTTTTCAATGCGGCGGTTGCTGCCCTGAGTGCCAACGGCGGATATGACGCGCTTGTGCGTGCGATGCAGGGAAAAACGGAATAACGGATCTCGCGGGGTGGTTGTATTTTGAACGATGTACAAAAACTTCCTCCGGCTCACCATAGGTGAGCCACCTCCCTCAAGCAGAGGGAGCTGTCAAAAAAAGACGCTTCTGCGTCTTTTTTTGACTGGGGGAGTTATCATTCGTACAATGGTTTGTTAAATGCAGCAACTCCGGTTTTCTTTGTTTTCTTGCTGAAAAATTCGACTGTGACACTTGACAGATGCGGCAGGGAATGGTAAAATGAAAGAAAAACGATTGTGAGGTTTTTTCTATGATTATGAAATCTGCTTATCCGAAACAGGATTTTGCACGTGCGGAATGGCTGAATCTCAACGGTTCGTGGGACTTTTCCTTTGCGCCCGAAGGAAAAGCACCGGCAGCTCCGGCATATGACGCCAAAATCGAGGTTCCGTATCCGTGGGGTTCTCCGCTGTCCGGCATTGCCTGCGGCGACAACGGTACCGGCTATTACCGCAGAACGGTCGTCTGGAATCCAGCACTTGCACGCATTTTCCTGTGCTTCGGTGCGGTCGACTATACCTGTACGGTCAAGGTCAACGGTACTGCGGTCGGGGAACACACCGGCGGTTATGCCTGCTTTGACTGTGAGGTCACCTCAGTCTGGAACCGGGACGGCGATAACGTCATTGAGGTTGCCGCGACCGATCACGCCGGCAGAAATCAGACGTATGGCAAGCAGGGCTACGGCGATGCACGCGGCATCTGGCAGACGGTCTGGCTGGAGGCAAGACCTGCGGCGTATATTTCTGCATTCTTTGTCAAAACAGCGCTGGACGGCACGGTTTCCTATGAAATCGAGACAGCAGATGCCGCGGACGGCATGACCGTTACGGCTGCCTTCGGCAATGTTTGTGCATCCGCAGCTGTCACTGACGGCAAAGCGGCAATTTCCTTCTGCATTCCCGATGCTAAGCTCTGGACACCGGAGGAACCGAATCTGTATGAGGGTACGCTGACGCTGGGTGAGGATGTTGTTTCCACATATTTTGGTATCCGTGAGATCGGAACAGGTGTCTTCGGTGAACACGGTCACCGCTATATCACGCTGAACGGCAAGCCGTATTACATCAACGGCGTTCTCGATCAGTCCTTCAACCCCAAGGGCTTCTTTACACTGTCATCCGATGATGACTGCAAGGAAGAAATTCTCCGCCTGAAGCGCATCGGCATCAACATGGCACGCATTCATATCAAGGCGGAAGAACCGCTGAAGCTGTACTATGCCGACAAGCTGGGGCTTTTGATTATGGAAGACCTGCCGTGCTTCTGGGGCAATCCGACACCCGATACCCGTGTGCAGTATGAAAAAGAACTTGTCGAGCAGATCACGCGCGACCGCAACCATCCGTCCATTTTCTACTGGGTCGTCTTCAACGAAACGTGGGGACTGTTCACCGACTACACAAGGGATGACGGTACAAAGGCAAGAGAATACCTGCCCGAAACGGCGGAATGGGTCGTTTCCTGCTGGGAAAAGGTAAAGGCGCTTGACCCGACACGCCTGGTTGAGGATAACTCCCCCTGTAACTGGGATCATACCAAGACCGATGTCAACACCTGGCACTTCTACTCCAACGGCTACGAGCGCGTCCGGGATGTTGTCGAATCTTTCTGCAATGGCGCTTATGTTGGCTCGCAGTATAACTTCAAGTCCGGCTACACGATGGAAGATGTGCCGTGCATGAACAGCGAATGCGGCAATGTCTGGGGTATCGAGGGCAACGCCGGTGACTCCGATATCTCCTGGCAGTATAAATATATGATGAACGAATTTCGCCTGCACGACAAGCTCTGCGGTTTTGTCTTTACGGAATTCCACGATGTTGTCAATGAATTCAACGGCTACTATAAGATCGACAACTCCGACAAGGATTTCGGCTATGATCTTTACGGTATGTCTCTGCGTGATCTCCATGCACAGGACTACCTCGGTGCCGATCATCCGCCGATGAAGACGGTACAGGCAGGAGAAGCTGTCGACATTCCGATGTTTGGTTCCAGCTTCACCGATGCCCGTCACGGCAAGGTGCTCGACGTTGTCTGGCAGCTGACGGTGTCCGACGCGGTGTGGGGTGCACATCCCGATCTCTGCGACACGGGTGAATTCTCTGTTGTATGGCGCGGCTACGGTGCATTCCCGGCAGGTGTCATCCGCGTGGTGATGCCCGAGGTGGACGGCATTGCCTGCCTGACATGGTCGCTCATGGACGGCGAGGAAACCGTGATGACCAACGGCATTCTGTTTGACGTGGTCTGTGACCGCGCCGATGTGCTTGCCATCGCGCCGACGGACTGTGCCGCATCCGGCTTTACAAAGGCGTTTGCCGTACAGCAGGGCAGCAAGCAGAACGGGCTTGGCTGCGGTGAGATGACCTATACTGTCAGCACCGCCGATATCCCCGGCTGGAAGGATGCCGACAATGTGCGCATTTTGTTTGAAGCCTCTACCCGTGCGCCGATGACGCACGATTTCCCCGAGGAAGAATCCTCTGCCAAGGTTGATCTGAACTATATGCTTGGCTACCGCTGTGATCCCGGCGCGAACCCCAATACCTTTGCACAGACCGATGAAAATACCAACCCCGGTGCGGTTGAGGTTCTGATTGACGGCACCGTCATCGCGGTCATTGCACTGCCCGACAGTCCCGCCGATTCCCGCGGTGCGCTGTCGCATCACTATCAGGCATCTGACCGCCATCTGGATGAGGCCGGTTCTTACGGCTATCTCTGCGATGTCCGCATTCCTTCCGCACAGCTTCTGCGGCTGCGTGAAAAGGAAACCTTTGCGCTGACCCTGCGTACTGCGGGCGATCATGGTTTGTCTGTCTTCGGACGGAAATCCGGACGCTATGCCATGGACATTCTTGTCCGTGCGGAGTGATCCGGCATGAGTTACAAACCGCTCTATCATCCGTTTACCGCACGTCTGGCGTATCTTCGCCCCGAAAAAGCGGCACAGAAGAAATTCACCGGCACTCCTGTTTCGGAAACGGACATTGCGCGCAATGCCGATCTTCTCTGGGCGCATACGCTGGAGAAGGACCCCGAACGTGACTTTGTCATTCTGAACATCACCGATCCGCATCTGTCGGACATCGGATACCGCGTCAAGGAAACGCCGGAGATGCTCAAAACGGTGGAAGCGCTGATCCGTGAGGTTCAGCCGGATCTGATCACTGTGACCGGTGACATTGTTTGCGATGATGCGACCTATCATTCGATCTGTCGGTTTACCGATTTCATGGAGTCTTTTGATATCCCTTGGGCGCCGATTTTCGGCAACCACGACGATGAGGGCAACTGTGATCTTGCGTTTCTTGCGGATACCATGCTGCGTTCTCCGCACTGCATCATGAAAAAGGGCGACCCAGCGATGGGTGTGGGCAACTATGTCATCTGCATTACCGAGGAGGGGCGCACGGTGACCGCGCTGTTCATGATGGACAGCCATCACGGACTGGTCAATGCGCAGCAGATGGACTGGTTTTCCTCGCTTGCATCGCAGCTGAACGAGGAAACGGAAGGCGCCGCCGAAATCGCGGTGTTCCTGCATGTGCCGACGGCGGAATACGAATATGCGTACAACGCCGCATATGACCCCGAGACGAAAACGTACCGCGACGGATACGGTGCCTTTGGTGAGAAGTACGAGGAGGTCTGCTGTGCACGCCGCGACGGTTTGCCGTATGAAGAAGGCTTTTTCGCGCGGCTGAAAGACGCGGGATGTGTGAAGCACATCCTCTGCGGACACGAGCATATGAATGACTTCTCGGTTCTCTGGGACGGCATCCGCCTGACCTACACCATGAAGGTCGGCAAGTCGTCCGGTTATCAGCCGGGCTTTGACGGCGGCACGGTCATCACCGTCGGACGCGGCGGCATCAAGCGTATCACGCACAAAACGCGCAAAAATGACCAAACCCGCGAATTTTATAACCTCGAGGACAAGTTCCTGCGATAAAAACAGCCGCAGATGGGAGCGAAAAAACGCCTGTCTGCGGCAAATGTTTTTGAGAAAAAGAAAAACCGCCTCGGGTGAGACGGTTTTCCTGGTGCTCCATCGGAGAGTCGAACTCCGGACACCTTGATTAAAAGTCAAGTGCTCTGCCATCTGAGCTAATGGGGCATCACTGTTATTACAGCTTTATTATGATACCACATTTTTGGGGATTTGTCAAGGGGTTTTTGAAAAAAGATTGGTGCTTGTGCAATTTTCCTTGACAAATCGGATGGTTTGTAGTATACTGAATTTGCGGCATAAGTGAATATTGTATTTGTTGTACACAACAGCATTTTTATAAAAAAGTGTACTTTTTGATATCATTTTTATAACGGAAAGAAGGCTGTCACATCCATGCGTAAACTTTTCAAAAGCAAAATTGCTGTCATTATCACGGCGGTACTCATCATTGCGGCGATTGTTGCAGCAGCGATGACACCGGCGCTGCTCAAACATGTGCAGATCAATGACCAGTTCGATGTTGCAATGCAGTATCTGAATGATCTTGATTACGAAAGCGCAATTCTTGCGTTTACGAAGATTTTGGAAATCGAACCGAATCATGAGGAAGCACGTAAGAACTTGCAGAATGTCTATCTTGACTATATTCACGCAAAACTTTCAGCAGGGCAGTTTGACCATGCGGAGAAATTGTATGCCGAAATGCGTGAACGCCTCGACTTGCCCGATGAATTTTTCAAAGTTTCTATCACAGCAGAACCGACCTGCGGTAAAGACGGTACGGAAACATGGACAAGTACGATCAACGGACAGAAATATGACAAAACCCTCGCGGCAACCGGAGAACACACATGGGATAGCGGTAATGTCACAACAGCGGCAACCTGCGCGGCAGAGGGCGTTTTGACCTATGTTTGCACTGGATGTAACACTGAAAAGACGGATGTCATTTCCAAAAATGATGCTCATACATATGACAACGGCAAGATCACGCGCGAGGCAACCTGCGCCGAAGAAGGCGAGAAAACCTTTACCTGTGTCGACTGCGGCGATTCTTATACCGAAGCCATTGCAAAGAAAACCACGCACAGTTGGAAGACAGAAGTCACAAAGAAAGCGACCTGTGCTGAAGAGGGTGAACGCACAAGGACTTGCAAAGTCTGCGGCGAAACCAAAACCGAAGCGATCAAGAAGAACAGCAATCATACATGGGATGCGGGCAAGGTCACAAAAGCTGCAACCTGCGGTGCATCCGGAACAAAGACTGTAACTTGTACGGTTTGTAAGGAAACAAAGACGCAGACGATTGCCGCAACGGGTAAACATACTTGGGATGCGGGTAAAGTGACAAAGGCAGCAACGACAGCTGCAGAGGGTGTGAAGACATTTACCTGTACCACTTGTAAGAAGACAACGACACAGGCGATTGCGAAGTTGCCAGCCGCAACTGTTTTGAATGATGAAGAATTGATCGTAAATGACCCAAATCTTGAAAAAGCATTGCGAGAAGCAATCAATAAGCCGACAGGAACACTGATGGTGTCGGATTTTGCACATTTAGAAAAACTTGATCTTGAAAATAACTATTTCGCCGATATTGCGCCGCTTGCTAAATTGACGAATCTGAAAGAACTTAATCTCAATTACAATTATAATGATGATATTATTGATATTTCTCCACTTACAAAACTGACGAATTTGACAGTTTTAAAACTTCGATATTGGAAAATTTCTGATATCACATTATTAGCAAACTTGCAAAATCTGACACATCTCGATCTTGGAAACAATAATATTTCTGATATTTCAACTCTCGAAAAACTGACAAATTTAACAAAACTTGAATTGGACACTAATCAAATCTCTGACATATCATCTCTTGCTAAATTATCTAATTTAACAGATCTTTTTCTCTTTGATAATTTTATTAGTGATATCTCTTATCTATCACGATTAACTAATCTTACTGATCTTACGCTCATGGGTAACAATATTTCTGATATTTCAGCACTTTCAAGTCTAACAAATTTAACTTTTCTGATGCTTGATGATAATAAAATTAATGACATTTCGGCATTGTCAGATTTAAAAAATTTAACATGTCTTACACTAAATAATAACAATATTAACGATATTACTGCTCTCTCAAATTTGTCTCAATTACTTATATTGGCTTTGAACAATAACAACATTAGCGATATTTCCGCTTTGAAAAATTATCGCTATAGCCTGATGCAATTAGATGTTGGTAATAATAACATTTCAGATATTTCAATTTTTGAGAGTTTTTGGTATTTAGAAGAAATTAATCTTCAAGGCAACAACATCACAGATTGGACCCCAGTTGCCCATATCGAAAATGTACAAGGTCGCCCCTAACCCCATTATCCCGCCCACACCCGTGCGGCGGGATTTCCTTTTCATTCAAAAAATCTTCCATAAGTCTTGACAAAATGATACCACTTGTGGTATGATGTATCTGATAAATTATGATCGTTAACAGATCACAACAAGGAGGAACAAAACATGAAAACATCGATCAACGCATGGTCGGTCAAGGGCGATACCGGATTTGAGGAAATGTTTGCGCAGATTTCCGCAGCCGGCTTTGACGGCATTGAGCTGAACGTCGACGCACCCGGTACGGCACACGGTCTGTATATGGACATGACCGACGGTGACATCGCGGCCATCCGCGCACTGTCCGAGCAGTACAAGCTGCCTGTCGTTTCCATTTCCACCTCGCTGACAGCAAATATGTGGGGTGACAACGACCCCGCTGTCCGCGAAAAGGTCAAGGCGCTGGTACGCAAGCAGATTACCTTCGCAGAAGCGCTCGGCGCAACCGGTATTCTGACCGTTCCCGGCGGTATGAACGACTCCCGTTCGCTTCTGACCTCTTGGAAGAACTCCGTGCAGGCAATGAAGGAATTCGGCGAGGAAATCAAGGGCTGCAAGATCAAGGTCGGTCTTGAAAATGTCTGGAATGCATTCTTTACCTCTCCCTTTGATATGGTGCATTTCCTTGACGAGGTCGACTGCCCCGAATATGCCGTCTACTACGATGCCGGCAACATGCACGCCTTCTCCTCGTCCGAACACTGGGTCGAAGTCCTTGCAGGACGCATCGACAAGGTTCACGTCAAGGGCTACAAGCGCAACCACGGTTCCATCAATCAGGGCGGTATCTGGTGTGACATCACCGATGCGGATATCAAGTGGGATAAAGTCGTTCCCGGACTCAAGGCAGGCGGCTTTGACGGCTATCTGACCGCTGAGGTCGGCAAGGTCGACGCTGACCAGCCGTGGGATGCTTACTATAAGATGGTTCGTGACCAGGTCGCATCCATCTGCGCATACGCTGACTGAGTTTTGCTGCAATGAAACAACGAATCTTTGCATGGCTGCTTGCCTGCATGACCGTCGGCGGGACACTTCTGTCCTGCGGTGACGGCGGGGAAGCGGTGCAGACACAGGCGGACACCGAACCTGTATCGGACCCGGCTGCTGTCACAGAGGAACCGGATCCGCTTGCCGGGCTGGACCTCGGCGGGGAGGAGCTGCGCTTCTATATCTCCGAGTTTGACTTAAACGGCTGGGGACCGTCAGATTATCTGATGGCAACACCGGAGGCGGAAACGGGCGACGTGGTGCGCGATGCGGTTTATAAGCGCAATCTTGCCGTGGAGGAACTTCTGAATGTAACGCTGGTCTTTGATAAGACCGCGGAGGACTGGACCACCATTCCGCAGAATCTGACGCAGATGATTCTGTCCGGTGATGATGTGTACGATATGGTTTCGTCCTTTTTGTTCCCGCTGGCATCCATGTCGGTTGAGGGTTACTTCCTCAACGCACAGGACGGTAAGTATTTTGATTTTTCACAGGATTACTGGAATTCCGAATACATGTCGGAGATCTCGTTCGGTACGGAAGATGTTACTTATCTTCTGTCCGGTGATATGTATCTTGACATGATCCGCGCATCCATGTGCCTGTATTTCAACAAAGACATTTTCCGTACATACTTTGAGGAGCCGGATGAGCTGTATCAGCATGTTCTGGACGGTACCTGGACCTATGATACGACGCTGACCTATGTTGCAGGCTGTTATTCCGATGTCAACGGTGACGGCACGCGCGATGCGGGCGACATATACGGCTTCGGCTATGTCGGCAAGTGGGGTTCGGCGTATCCGTGGGAAATTTCTGCGGATCTGACGTTCCTTGAACATGAAGCCGACGGTCGTCCGGTGCTTGCCCTGAACAACGAACGCAGTGTTGCGGTTCTGGAATTCTTAAACGAGCTGTTCTATCACGCAAATGCCTATGACTACGGTGACGTAACCGCCAACAACAACGCATTCCGCTCCGGAAATGTGCTGTTCTCGGGATGTCAGATGATTGCTTCGTTTGATACCTTCCGCGATATGGAGGCATCCATTGGCATTCTGCCGTATCCGAAGTTCGACGAGGCGCAGAAGACGTATGTGACACCCGGTTCCGATGTTGCCAATGTCGGCGTCATTCCGATGACATGTCAGAATCTCGATACCGTTTCCGCTGTATTGGAAGCACTTTGCCGTGCAACGGGCGAAACGGTTCTGCCGGCATACTACGAAACCGCACTCAAGGTCAAGTATTCCCGCGATGACAGCACTTCGCAGATGCTGGACATCATCCGTGAAGGTGTGTCCTGCGTATTCCCGCTCGCATACGGCAACTACTGCGAAAACGTGCCGCTGTTCCATGCATTCACAGATCCGCTCCAGAAAAAATCCACAGACTTTGTCTCCAACTATGAAAAGTGGGAAGCAAAGGCGCAGGCGAAGCTGGATGCGCTGTGGGATGCATTCACCGGCATTGAAGCATAACCTTTATATACATTTTATTTTATAAATATTTTGGAGGATTATCATCATGAAAAAGAGACTTGCACTCATCGGCTGCGGTGGTATCGGACAGTATCACCTGAGCCATTTTGTACAGTTCAAGGACATCGTGGATCTGGTCGGCTGGTGTGACCTGATTCCCGAACGCGCAGAAGATTTCAAGCAGAAGGCCGGCTGCGGCGAAGCATACACCGATTGGAAGCAGATGCTGGACGAAACCAAGCCCGATATGGTCTTCCTCGGTGTTCCCCCGTACTGCCACGGCGAAATCGAATTTGAACTGATTAAGCGCGGTATCCATTTCCATGTTCAGAAGCCGCTTGCGCTGGATCTGGATCTGGCAAGAAAGATCCGTGACGCAGCAGAAGCCAAGGGTCTGATCACCGCCAGCGGTTTCCAGTGCCGTTATGCGGAAAATATTGTCCAGCCGGCAATCAAGTTCTGTAAGGAAAATCAGGTCGTCATGATCGACTGCTCCAGAATCGGCGGCGTTCCCGGTGTTGACTGGTGGCGTAAGAAAGAGCTGTCCGGCGGTCAGGCAGTTGAGCAGACCATTCATCAGTTTGATATCATCCGTTACTTCATGGGTGAAAATGCAGAACCGCTGGAAGTCTTCTCCTATAACGGCCGCGGCTTCATCAAGGACGAAGAATGGCCGGGTTATGATACCGACGACCTGTCCACGACGGTTGTGAAGTTTGCGGGCGGCGCACTCGGTGTTATCACCACCGGCTGCTACGCTACCTCCGGCAACAGTTTTGATTCCAAGGTCATCTTCTCCACCAGAGACAAGAGAATGGAACACAAGATCCTTGGCACGACCGTAATCTACGGCGAAGAACCCCCCAAGGATGATGGCGCTGCTGACGGCTTCATCGTCAAGGGTGACGGCGCACTGAAGGCAGCAGGCGGTGCTCTGGAATACAGAGAATCCATCGACGCAGGTGTCCTGTGCGACCGTACCTTCATCGAAGCGGTTATCTCCGGTGACGGCTCCAAGATCCGTTCTTCCTACAGAGACGCATTCAAGTCCGTTGCGTTCACGCTGGCTTGCAACAAGTCCATGGAAACCGGTCTGCCTGTTAAGGTGGAACTGGAATAATTCCGTGATATCGCAAAAAACTAATATTTTTGGCTCCCTCGCCGAGGGAGCTGGCAAAAAAAAGACGCTTCTGCGTCTTTTTTTTGACTGAGGGAGTTATCATTTATTCCATGATTTTTCATATGCAGAAGCCTTTTTTACAATTTGTTCATTGACATACGACTGTGGGTATGGTATGATGATATCATCAAAGAACGGAGGACACGACAATGACAAAACGCAAAAATCTTCATTTCGGTTTGATTTTCCTGACTCTCTGTATGCTGTTTGTTCTGCCGGTCTGGGCTGATGCGGGCGACAAGCCGTCCATCTATATTGCGTTTGAGAACATACCGAATGTCCCCATTTACGGTACGCTGATCGTGGACACTTTGCCGCCATCCGCCTCCTATACGGACGAATCCGAGAAAGACGACTGGTACGCGCATATACCGGATGCGGTTTATACGGCATTCTGTGCTTATGCAGACGCTGACGGATTTTTCTACTGGCACAGTCCGTATGAGAATCTCTTTCTGTGTTCAGAAAGCGGGCGGCTGGTTCTGAATTATCCGTCACCCGATATCTTCAAACTTTTATTGTATTTCCCCGAGACCGACAGCTATGCTGTGTCCGATGTGCTTGAAAAATATGCGCATGATGATCGTATGTTCTGGATTTCGACGGTGTTGTCCCGTTGGATGGTGTGCTTTTGGATGTCCGTGCCGATTATCATCTGCCGTCGGGCATCGGCGGGCTGTTTATACGGATGGTGCTGACGGTATTGCTTGAGCTTGGCGTCGCATGGCTGTTTCGCTATCGCACAAAGCCGCTTGTCACCCGCATCATCACGGTCAATGTTGTAACGCAGGTGCTTTTGAATCTGGCACTGGTTTGCATCAGCTTCCATCTCGGCGGACTTGCGGCGTTCATCGCGTATTTCCTGCTGGAAATTCCCGTGCTTCTCATCGAGGCGATTACGTATGCGATCCTCCTGCCCGATCATCGCGGCGGGACATGGTGGAAAGCCGTTCTGTACGCCATCGCTGCAAATTTCGTCTCATTCATCGTCGGTTTTCGGCTGTCGGTACATTTTCCGCTGATTTTTTGAGCAGGTTCTTGACAAATCCGCATGGTTTGTGGTATTATGAACACAGATCATGATACAGTCTGGAGGACATCACGATGGAACAACAAAAACATCTGCCTGTGCGCGGACGGTACCGCCATTTCAAGGGCATGGAATATGAGGTTCTCGGCATCGCACACCACTCTGAGACGATGGAGGACATGGTTGTTTACCGTGCGCTGTACGGAGATGGCGAGCTGTGGGTACGTCCTGCGTCAATGTGGGATGAGGAAATCCTGCGTGACGGCGTGACATACCGGCGATTCACACTGATCGAAGAATATGAATAACGGAGGCATTCTGCAATGAAAATCACCGTAACACATCCCTATCTGGTATTTCCGGTCAACAATGCAAAAGCGATGAAAAAGCTCCTGTTCACCGTCAGCGGAGAGCTGGTTTTTGAGGCGGATGTGCGCCTGGATACGCACAATCCCGATTTCTATGCCTATTTCGATGTCAGACGGTTTATGGGACAGCGCATGGAGCTGACGGTCGAACCGGAAATGGCGATGTCCTTCCGGGAGGCCGACACCATTGACCGTGTGGACCTTTACCGCGAACCATTCCGTCCGCTGTGCCATTTCACGGAAAAGAACGGGTGGATCAACGATCCCAACGGTCTGGTGAAGATCGGCGATACCTATCATATGTTTTATCAGCAGAACCCCGCGTCTCCGCAGTGGGGCAACATGCACTGGGGACATGCGACCTCTCCCGACATGATTCACTGGACACAGCAGCCCACAGCACTGTTCCCGGACGAAATGGGAACGATGTTCTCCGGCTCCGGCATCATCGATGAGGAAGGACGGGCGGGCTTCGGGAAAGGTGCGGCGCTGTTCTTCTATACGGCGGCAGGCGGTAATTCCAGACGCTCGGCGGGTGCGCCGTTCACGCAGTGTCTGGCGTATTCCACCGACGGCGGCAAGACGCTGACAAAGTACGAAGGCAACCCGGTCATTCCGCATATCGTCGGTGCCAACCGTGACCCCAAGGTCATCTGGTGCGAGGAGCTTGGCAAATTTGTCTGCGCGCTGTATCTCGACGGCAATACCTACGGTCTTCTGACCTCGGACAATTTCCTTGACTGGACGCTGATCCAGAAGATTGATCTGCCGGGCGACGCCGAATGTCCCGATTTCTATCCGCTGAACGTGGAAAACGAACCCGGTGTGCGCAAATGGGTGCTCTCCGGCGCATCGGCGAAGTATTATATCGGCGATATCACAGACGGGAAGTTTGTTCCCTGTCAGGATGTCCGCGCGATGCATACCGGTTCTCTCGGTTATGCCGCACAGACCTATTCGCTTGCAGACGACAGCCGCCGCATCAACGTGTCGTGGGAGCGCGTCAACTTCCCGGGCAATGTGCCGTTCTGCTCACAGATGGGCATTCCCGCAACGCATGTCCTGCGCCGCGGTGAGGATGGCTATTACCTTCATGCATCCCCCATCAAGGAGGCAAAAAAGCTGCGCGGTACGGCATATGCGCTGGATGAAACAGAGGACGGCTTTGCTGCGGTCCTGTTTGATACGGCAAATGAGCTTTCGCTGACGGTGCCGGCTGTGGGCGGTGAAATCCGCATAACCATGCTCGGCTTTACTGTGGTCATCGATCGCGAAAAGCTGGAGGCGCGGCTTGGAAATCAGGTGATTCCGCTGGGTTGTGTGGGTGGTCATATCAAGGTGCGTATGTACACAGATACCTGCTCGCTGGAGCTGTTTACGGAAGCCTATTATGCCTGCTTTGCCGTCACTGCCGATGAAAATCTGTCTCAGCTGACGCTCAGCGGCGAGTGCGATGCCGATCTGTATGTCTGGCCGCTGTCGCACATCCATTCCTGACGGTGTTTGTGACGGATATCCACAGATTGCGTGATTTTTTCGTGAAATACATCGGTGCATAAAAATTTTTTTGAAAAAATTATCAGAAAACATGCGCAAGGGTATTGACAAAACCGAAAAATCTGATACAATAATAATAAACGCTGGGGCGTGTTTCACAACAACGGCACCCGGTAATACTTGGAGGTGAAAACTATGGCTTATATCATTACTGATGATTGCATCGCTTGCGGTTCCTGCGAAAGCGAATGCCCGACCAATGCGATTGCAGAAGAAGATGGCAAGTACGTCATCAACGCTGATGAATGCATCGACTGCGGTACCTGCGCAGGCGTATGTCCCGTCGAGGCTCCGAAGCCCGAGTAATTCGTCAACAACCGAATGATGGCTGCTGTGCTGTGTGTACAGCGGCCATTTTTCATCCGTGCACAGCATGGATCACAATCATCATACATGACGCAGGACATTCCATTTTGAAAACAAATTTTGAAAGGGTTATGTATGAGAGAAATATTTGGATACGGATTTGATGTAACGCTGTTTGCCGTTGGAGCGGCTGGCAATGAAACGCTGTGCTCCTCAGACGGAAGACTGACGGCGATTCCGACCTTTGATCGGCTGCAGAATATCCGGGGCTTCCTCTGCGACGGCGGAGGTGTTCTGTACCGGATTACGACGGATGCGGACGTATTGGGCGGTGAGATATTTCTGCGCCAGGCAGAGAAGCGACCTGTGTGTCCGTTTGCCTATCCGTGGCAGGAGGAGGCAGAAATCGCTGATCTGCGTCCGATCAACTTTGATGCGGCATATACGGCGGCATTTTCCGAGCTTCTTGAGCGCGTGACGGATACCTCCCCTGTCGGCAAGATTTATGTTCAGATCCGCTGTCAGGGATTGGAGCAGTCGAATCTCTGCGGTACATGGACACCGGAGCGCTTTCTTGACAGAATGGTACGCGCCGGACATCTGTGGGGCAATATGACCTATGTGCTTGCGCGGAATGCTGATGAGCCGCAGGAGGTTATTCTGAACCGGATGATGAAATAAAACATAAAAGGAGGCGCATCCGTGAACGGACAAAGTGAAAAAACAGAGCAGATCAATGAGCATCTGTCGCTGACTTCCATGACCGATGGTCTGACGTTCGGCACGGATGCGTATCTTCTGTCTGCCTACGTGCGCCGCAGGGTGCGGGGACGTGCGGTGGACCTTGGGTCGGGTACCGGCGTCATCGCGCTTCTGTGCGCGCAGAGAGGGGCATTTGCGCAGCTCCACGCGGTGGAGCTGCAAGCCTCCTTCTGCGATCTGATTGCACGCAACGCGCAGGACAACGGGCTTTATGACCGCGTGATCCCCGTTTGCCGGGATGTGCGTGATTTGACCGCGGACGATGTTGGCGGTGAAGTGGACGCGGTGTTTTCCAATCCGCCGTATATGCGGGCGGCGTCGGGTGTTGGCAATGCCCATGCTGAAAAGGACATCGCACGCCATGAGGTACATGGCACGATTGCCGATTTCTGCCGTGCCGCATCGCGGATTCTGAAGTTCGGCGGGTATTTCACCGTCGTATTCCGCCCGGACAGAGAGGCGGAGCTGTTGTGTGCCATGTGCGATGCCGGTCTGACCCCGAAGCGCATGACAACGGTATATGCATCGAAAAACCATGTTCCCAGCCTCATTCTGGTTGAGGCGAAAAAAGGCGCCGCACACGGTATGTTTGTGACAAAGCCCCTGCTTCTGACCGACGAGGATGGAGCGGAAAGCGCGGAGTGCCGCTATATTTACGAAAACGGAGCATTTCATGAGCAGTATCAAAACCCATGATTATGAACTTCCGGAGGAGCTTGCCTCCCTCGGATCGAATGATAAAGAAGAAAAAAACAAGATTGAGCCATCGACCTTGTATCTTGTCGCAACGCCGATCGGCAATTTAGCCGATCTGTCCGCACGTGCGCTGAAGGTACTCTCCGGTGTCGATTTCATCGCGGCGGAGGACACACGCAACTCGGCAAAGCTGCTTGCGTGTTTTGATATCCACCGTCCGCTCATCAGTTATTTTGAGCACAACAAGCGGCAGCGCGGCGAGGAGATTGTGGCAAAACTCGCCGCAGGTCAGTCCTGTGCGCTGATTACCGACGCGGGCACGCCGGCCATCTCCGATCCCGGTGAGGATCTGGTGCGTCTGTGCGGGGAGCGCGGCATCCGTGTCATCAGCGTTCCCGGCTGCTGTGCCGCAATTACTGCATTGACGCTGTCAGGACTGCCGACGGGACGGTTTGTCTTTGAAGGCTTTCTGTCCACGCAGAAAAGTGAGCGGCGCGCGCGTCTTGATTTTTTGAAAACAGAAGAACGTACCATGATTTTCTACGAAGCACCGCATAAGCTCCGCGCGACGCTGGACGACTTTGCGGCGGCATTTGGTGAGGCACGTCCGATTTCCCTGTGCCGGGAGCTGACCAAGCGCAATGAAGAAGCGATGCGTATCACCGTCGGTGAGGCGGTTTCCTATTACAAAGAACACGATCCGCGCGGGGAATATGTCCTCATCGTCGGCGGCTGTCCGCAGGCAGAGGTGCAGGCGCAGGCAGACTGGGCATCGCTGACACCCGCCGAACACGTTGCGGCGTACATGGCGGAGCATCCCGAAGCAAAAAAACTCGATGCGATCAAGGCGGTTGCCAAGCTGCGCGGTGTACCGAGAAACGAGATTTATCAGGCGGTATTATAATAAGGAGACTACGTGAAATATTATACCAAAGAATGGTATGATCTCATGCAGCGGATGTATTACACCTCGGGTATGACAGTGGTTGCGGACAGGGACTATACCGATGCGGATATTCGCGCCCTCTATGAACATGACCTTGAAAAAGAAATCGACTATGACCGTTCCATACACCGGGGAGAGGAGCCCTTTGATCCGTCGGAGACGATTGCGTGCTTCCGGGACTGTTATCGGGGCAAGCTGAAATATGCTGCTTCCGCATACCCTGCATGGTTTCGGGAAACGGCGGACAAGCGTCTGCTTGCACTGAACCGCATGACGGAACGCGATTATCAGCGTCTTGTCGTGGAGGAAACTGCAAACAGAGCGGCGTGGGAGCGGATCAACGCAGCGGCAGAGGCGGAACTTGGTGCACAGGATATTCCGCCGGCGCTGCGTGCGGCATTCCGCTTTCACGATGCAAACGTGCTGCGGCTTGAAAAAGACGGGGGCACGGTAACAATGCTTCTCCGCGACGGCGGATACATCGGCGGGAAAACGCCGTACTGTCTTGTTACATTCCGCGGTGTCACCCGGTATGAACGGGAACGGGGACTGGTTATCCGCAAAAAAATGGGCGGTGACGGCGTGCTTGACTCCAACGTGATCTACCTTTACGACGAGCTTTACCGCACTGATGCCGGATATGAAGTACACATGCTGCTGACCGGAAAAACCGCGCTGCGATATTTGACGGTTGCATGTGAGAAAATTGAGGTGCAGACGGGCATCACACCCGACTTTGATGATCTCGAACCGGATATGCGTGCTGTGCTGACCGATCTGATCGGGGAGCTGACACCGGCACCGGCGGTTCCCGTCAATGTGTTTTCCGGGGATACGCTCTATCTTGACGATACGGAGCAGGACAACAACCGCTGGATGGCGATCATAAAGGATGCCCTGCAAACGGCAAAGACGTTTGAAATCCATTGTTGGAAGGAAGAAACCGAAGCGATTGCGCTGGCACTCGGATACGGTGCGGTCAAGGATACCGATTGGCGGTATGGGCGGGTGATTGTCGGCACAGTAACAGAAGCGTTTGTCGAAATGCTTCTGTCACAGCCAAAGCCCACCGATACGGAAGCCGCCAACAAAATGACCCCGTTTTTCAACATCTTTTTCGATAACGGCTTTCAGAGCTGTCATTGGGGAGTCGAACTATACAATCCACAGGAGAAACAATAACATGAAAAAGCAATACGATATCGCAGCATTTATCTGGCCGGCATACACAGGCGATGAACCTCGTGCGCGTATCTTCTGGCCGGAGGGCTATGGAGAATGGCAGACGGTCAAGGCGGCAGGTCCGAAATATCCAGGACATCAGTGGCCGAGAAAGCCCTTGTGGGGCTACTGCAATGAGGCCGACCCGTATGTCATGGAAATGCAGATCAATGCGGCGGCAGACCACGGCGTCAATGTTTTCATCTATGACTGGTACTGGTACGACGGTCAGCCGTTTTTGGAGCAGTGCCTTGACAACGGTTTTCTGGGCGCAAAGAACAACGACCGCATGAAGTTCTATCTGATGTGGGCAAACCACGATGCGATGTCTTTGTGGGACAAGCGCACAGCAGAGCAGAACAATATGATCTGGTCGGGCAAGCAGGATGAAACCCAGTGGAACATCATCTGTGACCGCATCATTGAAAAGTATTTCTCGCACCCGTCTTATTATAAGATCGATGGAAAGCCGGTCTTTATGATCTATGATGTCGTCAATATGATCGAAGGTCTGGGCGGTATGGAAAACGCACGCCGCTGTGTCGATGAGTTCCGCGCAAAGGTTGTTGCCGCCGGGCATCCGGGACTGGAGCTGCAGCTGATGCAGATGGGCGAGGCGATTTTCAATGTGACCGGTGTCGACGGCAATGCCGGCAGAATTTCCACGACCGAGGTGCTGGAAGGACTCGGCTTTGATTCTCTGACCAACTATCAGTTTGTCTCGGCTGTCGGCAATATGGACCGCGATTACGCCGACATTATCGTTGATGCGGAAAAGAAGTGGCAGGAATACACTGACCGCTACGGCATTCCCTATTACCCGCACATTTCTCTTGGCTGGGACAACAATCCGCGATTCACCTCGTTCCGTCCCGGTGTCGTGAAGAACAATACCCCTGCCGCTGTCGAGGAGGGCTTCCGCCGCATCAAGGCGTTTGTCGATGCGCATGAGCAGCCTGCTCCGCTGATTACCGTCAACTCGTGGAACGAATGGACGGAGGCAAGCTATTTACAGCCGGATGATCTCAACGGCTACGGCTATCTGGAAGCGATCAAAAAAGTATTTGTGGATGAGAATGAATGAGGTAACAGCATGAAAAAGCAATACGATATTGCCGCATACATCTGGCCGTCCTACACGGGCGACGAACCACGCTCCCGTATTTTCTGGCCGGAGGGCTACGGCGAATGGCAGTCGGTCAAGGCGGCGGGGGCAAAGTATCCCGGACATCAGTGGCCGAGAAAGCCCTTATGGGGATATGTCAACGAGGCTGACCCGTACGTCATGGAAATGGAAATCAACGCCGCGGCTGACCACGGCGTCAATGTCTTCATTTATGACTGGTACTGGTACGATGACAGACCGTTTTTGGAGCAGTGTCTCAACAACGGCTTTTTGAAAGCGAAGAACAATGACCGCATGAAGTTCTATCTGATGTGGGCCAATCACGATGCGGTTTCCACGTGGGACAAGCGCACGGCAGAGCAGGGCAATCTGATCTGGTCGGGCAAGCAGGATGAGGTACAGTGGAACATCATCTGTGACAGACTCATCAACAAATATTTCTCGCATCCGCAGTATTACAAGATCGACGGCAAGCCGGTCTTCATGATTTACGATGTTGAGAACCTGATTGCAGGTCTTGGCGGTCTGGAAAACACACGCCGCTGTATCGATGAATTCCGCGCAAAGGTGGTCGCGGCAGGGCACGCGGGTCTGGAGCTGCAGCTGACGCAGTGGGGTGACAGAACCCTTGCTGTTCCGAACCTCAGCGGTGTTGACACCAATGCAGGCTCCCGCCGTTCAACCGCTGAAATTCTCGAAGCACTCGGCTTTGATTCGCTGACCAACTATCAGTACGTGCATTTTCTGAACATTGACCGCGATTACCGCGAAATCACCGACGATGCGGAGCAGAAGTGGCAGGAGTTCTATGACAAGTACGATGTGCCGTATTATCCGCACATCTCCCTTGGCTGGGACAACAATCCGCGCTTTGATTCGTTCCGCGGCGGCATTGTCAAGAACAACACGCCCGAGAATGTCGAGGATGCGCTTCGCCGTGTCAAGGCGTTTGTGGACAGCCACGATCTGCCTGTGCCGCTGATCACAATCAACTCGTGGAATGAATGGACGGAAACGAGCTATCTGGAGCCGGACGATCTGTACGGCTACGGCTATCTGGAAGCGATCAAAAAGGTTTTTGTGGACGAGGATTGAGTGATGAAGCTGGCAACGACAACCGGGGATTTCGGTCGCATCTATGCCGACAACGCCGATCGCATCCGTGCTTTGCACCGCGCGGGCTTCCGACATATTGATCTGAGCCTGTATGGGGACAACACTGCCGCGTCGCCCTTTATGCAGGAAAACTGGCGCGAGGAGGTCGACCGCATCCGCCGCGCGGCAGAGGAACTCGGTATGAACTTTGTCCAGTCTCATGCCCCGTCCTGCAATCCGCTCGAATTTGAGCAGAACTGGGAATTGCAGATCGCTGTCACCGCGCGGGCAATTGAGGTCTGTGCGGCACTCGGCATCCCGCATACAGTCTATCATGCCGGATGGAAGATGGGACTTTCCAAAGAGGAATACTTTGAGCAGAATATGCGCTTTGTCCGCCGTCTGATTCCGACAATGGAGAAAACGGGCGTCATGCTGCTGATTGAGAACAGCACCCGTGCTAACATGGGGGAACGGTATTACTTCTATACCGGACAGGACATGAAGGATTTCCTTGCCTATGCCGACCATCCGCTGCTCGGCGCGTGCTGGGATACGGGTCACGCCAACATCGAGGGGCATCAGTATGACGATATCGTCACACTCGGATCTGATCTGCGCGCACTGCACTTCAACGACAATCGCGGACACGGGGATGAGCATATCATGCCGTATCTCGGTACGATGAGTGTGGACGAGGTCATGTGCGGTCTGCGCGATATCGGCTACAGGGGTGACTTCACCTTTGAATGTGATTCGTCTCTGCGCCCGGCAAACTACTGGCAGGGCAATCGCCGCAGATGGAAAGAAGAGTCCGTCGCTGAGCCGCCCGCTACTATGTTTGATGCGATGGAGCGTGCGCTGTACGAGTGCGGCGTGTCGATTCTCACCGCCTACGGCTATTCCGTGGAATAAACGAAAAACAGATACCGCCTGATCGGAGGTTTGACGCTCCTGTCAGGCGGCTTTTCTATGCGTTGTTATCAATTGCTGATTTCCGCACCGCCCCACTCAACCACAGTGAAACCATTGCGCACGGGTGCGGTTGGTAAATTATGGTCTGCTGTGGGGACGGCTTTATCAAGCGGCTTGTATGCCATGAAGACGCGGATGACGGTATCGGGGGTCGGTGTGATGTGCAGCTTTGCCGCATCGGTGTAGGCTCTTGTCTGGAATGCGATCAGATTGTAGGGATTGTCCTGCATTTTTGGCAGCCAGTAGACGATAAATTCGTTGTATTCGCGCGGGGAAAGCCCTAGTGCCGGTAAAATCTCCTGAAGAAATGCGGCGGTATCCTTGCCTGCGATGCAGTAGGCATCCGTAAAGTCATATTCTGTTTCAGAAACACCTTCCCAGAACAGATAGGAATACTGCCGTCCGTCCGCATCGGTCAGTGTCCCGTCGGGAGACGCTGTGACGTGCCAGCCGTCCGTACCGTAGTCGGGATAGGTTACTGTCAGCGCCCCTGAGTAGTCGAGGGAGACGTGCACCTCGGTTTCCTCGGTCGGGTAGAGATAGATGACGGGCTTATAGTCAGCGACCTCTTCCGGCTCACAGGCGGTCAAGCCGAGCACCAGCAGAACAGTGAACAGAACTATCAGAAATCGTTTCATAATGATCTTGCTCCTTTAATCTTTCATGATCGGCTCTCCGTGCAGAATCGGAATTCCGCACAGATGCCATGTGTATTCAATGACGTGCGGCGGGACATCCTCGGGCATGAAGTCGCCGCGAATGGTGTAGTGATATAACAGTCCGATGTATGTCCCCGATCCGCCGTCATCCGCACCGAAGACGTTTACGCAGAAGATTGGCTTTTCACGCATCCCCGCAACACGGACAAGGTCAGCGGCGGTGATGACAAGCCAGATGCAAAGGCAGATCAGCAGTATTTTCGTCCATTTCATCATGATCTTTTTTCCTCTTACCGTGAATTCCGTTCTGTTCCTCCCCACTCAACGACCGTAAATCCGTCTCTCAGCGGAGCGTCGGGAAGTGTCGGTGCGGGCAGTTCAATAAATTCCTCCGATGCCTGCCAGACCATGAACACACGCAGGAGCGTGTCGGGTGCGGGGGTGATGTCCAGCGGTGCGGCGGTATCGTATTCTTCCCATGCGAAGTTGATCAGATTGTAAGCGTTGTCCTGCATCTGCGGCAGCCACCAGACGATGAATTCATTGTATTCACGCGGGGAAAGTCCCAGGGCGGAGAGCGTTTCCTGCAAAAATACGGCAGTATCCTCACCTCTGACACAGAAGCCCTCGGAGAAGTCTGTCTCCAGCGGTCCGACACCTTCCCAGAACAGATAGGAATATTCTTTACCGTCCGCACGGTTGACAAGCGTGCCGTCCGGGTCTGCCGTGACCGACCAGCCGTCGTTGTAGGCGGGATAGGTGCAGGTGAGGTTGACGCCGAGGAGCTTGACCGTAACGTCGGTTGTCTGCGCGGGATAGAGATAGATGACGGGTTTGCCGTAGTAGATATCGGGATTGAAGCGAAGTTTAGCCGTTCCATTCGCATCGACGGTATACTGTACAGAACTTTCCATACCCTTATTAGTAAAACGGACAGTGACAATCCAACTACCGTTGCAATGATCGTAGGACATGGCATATACATCATCATAATCCTGTCCCCACTTGTTGATTGCTGCTTCTTCTGCGGCTTTACGCGGAAGCGCATTCTCTGCCATCGCAGCTGTGGACAGAATTTCCAGAATCAGCGGCTCCCACTTGGCTGCTGACGATTCGGGAATCGAATATTCGGCGTAATACATCGGCGGTTTGTCCTCCCACGTGACAAGGACGGAACGCATTTCACCGAGAATTTCGGTGGATTTGATCACCCGTCCGGCATCCTCACCGAAATTGAGATCTTCAAATGTTTTTCCGGTACCGCAAAGACCGGGAAAGTTTTCACAGCAGGCGACCGTAACGGCAATTTCGGGATTGACGGACGGATATAATACCATGCCGTGCAGAATCGGCACACCGAAGCAGTCGCCGTCAGTGATTTCCCTGACTTCCCATCCGTCGGGAAGCAGCATTGAGATCATAGATGTGTCCTTTTCCGAAGTAAACGGAACGCCGTGATACGATGGCTTCGGGTTCGGTGTTTGCGCAGGCTTGGATTCTCCGCAGGCTGCAAGGAACATCACAAAAAACATCGCAAACAAGATACATAATAACTTTTTCATTCAAATTTCACCTCTTTATGTTTCATTCATGCCTATTCCTTCCGGAAATTACCCCGTAATTTCCGCACCTCCCCATTCCACGACAGTGAAGCCATCACGCGCCGGAGCTGCGGGCAGTGTGGGTTCTGCAATATCAACGGCTTTGTCCAGCGCCTGCCAGACCATGAATACGCGGATGACGGTGTCGGGCGCAGGCTCGATGTTCAGCTCCGCCGCATCGGTGTAGGCATCTGACTGGAACGTGATCAGATTATAGGCGTTGTCCTGCATTCGCGGCAGCCAGTATACGATGAAGGCATTGGCTTCGGTTTCGGAAAGACCGAGTACGGCAAGGGTTTGCTCCAGAAATGCCGCAGTGTCAGTACCTGCCACACAGAAGCCGCGGGACAGATCATAGTCCGCATCAAGTTCGGCTTCCCAGAACAGGGAATCGTAGGTGCGTCCGCCGGCATCCTTCAGTGTACCGTCGGGTGACGCTGTGACTGTCCAGCCGTCTGCCGGATAAGCAGGATATGATACGGTCATTTCGCCGTTCAGCTCCAGTCCGGCGTGAACTTCACATTCCTCCTCCGGATACAGATAAATGACCGGCTTTTCGGCAACTGCACCGAACCCGAAATCGTCCAAGATGGTATCCCGGAACACAAAACCGAGGGCAAGTACGATGATGACAATCAGAAGCAGAGTAGTAAAAAAGGACTTCATTTTGTTGTCTCCTTTGCGTTGTTGATATCATAGGTCTTTTCTATGGATTTTCCGTCGGCGGACACCTCATAGGTATACCAGAGCTGGAATCCGGTGTTCTTTTTGATATGGATATCGATCACCCACACGCCGCGTTCCATGTTATACTCCGGCAGGATGCGGGTTCCCTCGTCTTCCGTATATCCGGTTCGTACGACAGCGGTTGATGCACGGATGACGTCCCCGCCAAGCTGTGCGGTACCTAATATCTGCATGACGGTGTCAAGATACTGTTTTCGTTGTCCTTCGTCCAGCGACAGCTCAGCGAGATAGTCGCCGGGTGCATCAGAGAAGCGGTAAATGGAAGGATCTCCGCCATCCCATGCGTAAGAGGTGACTTTGTTGCCGCCGGACAGCATGAGTTTCTCTGTTTTTAGTCCTGTGCCGCAGACACCGAAGCCGTTTGTATAGCGGACGACCGTATCTGCCTCCGGGTCATCCTCCGGGAAAAAGCGGATACCACCGTCGGGCAGTTCGTCTGCATTTTCCTCAATCATGCCCCAGCCCCAGTCTTCGGGCAGGGAAAGGACAATGGAGGCATTGCCTTCCTGCCATTGGGCAGTCTGGGACAACGTGACCGGGTCTTCCGATTTTGCACAGGATGTAAGCAGCAAAAGACAAAGGGCGGATGTCAGTATACGACGTGTCATGGAAGCACTCCTTTCTGCGGGAAAATTTTCCTTTACCTATATAGACGCAAAAAATCGGATTTGGTTTCGTGAAAAATGAAAATTATCAGAAAAATTGAAAAAGGCATGAGCTGCCGCTGCGTGACAGAACATGCCTTTTACTTATGTATGATTCAGGGAATCTGGTTGATGGGATCCGGCGGCAATGCATCCGGACCGGGGCCTATGGGTCGAAAGATGTCCCAGATTGCCGCTGCAATCTGATCTCGGAAGATCAGGATCAGCAGTAAAAGGAGAACGAGGACGACAAGGAGCCAAAGAAAATGTTTTTTCTGTTTGGTCATAGGTTGTTTCTCCTCAAAATACCGTTACTGCTGCGGTGCGGACTGCGCCTCGCAAACAGCAGCTGTGGGCTTGGTTGTGCCGAGGTACAGCACGCGCGAGAGGATGTAAAGCACGTAGGCAAGCTCTACCGCGATGCCGAGGTAGCCTTCCTGAAGGATGATCTTGCCGGAGCCGAGCAGGACAGCATCGGAGAGGGCGTGGGTCAGTCCGAGGAAAATTGCAAGAAAGGCAGATGGGAAATAAATACGCGGCATGGGGATGTCCAATGTACGGCGCGTTTCGTGGATGGCATAGATGGCGAATGTCAGCACCGTGAGAATCCGCAGAACCTTGGTTGGGCTGTTGAACGCAATGGCAGCATCAAAATAGGCGTGTAGTGCGAACAGGACGAACCACACAACGGTCATGGTTGCAAAAAAAGGATGTGATGGCTTGATGACGCCCTGTGCCGCCTTGAGAAAGTAGATTGCGGCTGGAACGGCAAAAATCATCAGGCAAAGCGTGAACACGGCACTTGCCATGGTGACAGTACCACTCGGCGGTCTGCCGATCAGCGGACCGATGGCATCCCAGCCGGCAGATGCAACATCGTAAATCAGATAGAGATCGTATGCCAGCAGCAGAAATCCGCAGAACATGGAAGCGAACAGCGTAAACTGCGATGCCGGGGAGAGCTCCTTTGCGGCGGAATTGCTGCACAGAGGACGAAAGGCGGAGGTGCAGACGGCGATGCCGCAGAGCAGGATTATGCCGTGCATAATCGCGGGAAGCGGCGTTCCGTGTGCATACATTTCAACGCCGGGTTCGAGATATACCATGGAGACGACGGCGCGGACGATGGCAAGGAGCAGTCCGGCCGCGGCGGAAAAAGCGGTATACCCGAGAATTTGTTTTCTTGTCAGGGTTTTCATGATGGTTTGTGGTCGATCCTCATTCTTCGATCCAGGCGAGAGCTGCTTTCTTATACGCATCGAGCTTTGCGGCGGATGCATCTGCGGTATCACCGGAGACGAGGAAGTAAATCTTGATCTTCGGTTCGGTGCCGGAAGGACGGATGACAATGGTATCACCTGCCGCAGTTACAAAGGACAGTACGTCGGAGGCTTCCATGCCGGTGGAGACCTTTTCACCGGTGGTATTGTCAAGGACATAGCCTGCCTTGTAGTCGATGAAGCGGATGATGTCATAGCCGCCGATTTCCTTGGGCGGATTTTCGCGCAGAGACTTCATCAGCGCCTTCATGTTTTCAAGCCCTGCAAGTCCCTTCATATAAATATTGGCAACACCGTCGGAGAAGAAGCCGTACTTTGCGTACATTTCCGCCATCGCATCAATGAGCGTCATGTTCTTGGTGCGGTAATATGCCGCCATTTCGACGATGAGCATCGTCGTGACGACAGCATCCTTGTCCTTGGCATAATCGCCGCGCAGGTATCCGTAGCTTTCTTCAAAGCCGAGCAGATAACCGTCGGTGTTGCCGCGCTTCTGCTCGGAGAGAATCTTTTCGCCGATGAACTTGAAGCCGGTGTAGGTCTGGAACATGGTGACACCGTTTGCTTCACAGACCTTCGTCGCCATTTCGGTGGAAACGATGGACTTGATTGCATAAGCTTCGCGGGGGAGCTTGTTCTGACGCTTGAGGGAGGTGATGATATAATCAAGCAGAAGAACACCCATCTGGTTGCCGGTCAGGCAGTGGAAATCACCGTCCTCACCCTTTGCCATGACGCCGACACGGTCAGCATCGGGGTCGGTTGCAATGATCAGATCGGAGCCGACTTCATTCGCCTTTGCAATACCCAGCTGGAAGACTTCGGGATATTCGGGGTTCGGGAAGGACACGGTTGGGAAATTACCGTCAATGACCATCTGTTCATCAACAGTATACAGCTTCTTCACGCCGATGCGGGAAAGAATTTCGGGAACGAGCTTGTGACCGGTACCGTGGAGTGGTGTATAAATGATGGAAAGTGCGTCAGCGGCTTCCTTGACCACTGCGGGATCGACGAGCTGCGCTTCCACCTTGGCAAGGTAGGTCTGGTCGAGTGCATCACCGACGATTTCGCAAAGACCGGAGGCGATGGCCTCAGTGAGCGGTACACGCTTGACACCGGTGAAAATATCGGTGGCAGCGATCGATGCGGAAACAACATCAGCCTGCTCGGGTGCCAGCTGTGCGCCGTCTTCCCAGTAAGCCTTGTAGCCGTTGTATTCCTTGGGGTTGTGGGATGCGGTGATATTGATGCCGGCGATGCAGCCAAGCGCACCGATGGCGTAAGAGAGAACCGGTGTGGGACGGAGCGCGTCAAAGAGGTAAACCTTGATGCCGTTGGCACAGAGGACTTCTGCGGAAACCTCTGCAAAGGTCCGTGCCTGTAAACGGCAGTCGTGTGCGATTACGACACCGCGTTTCATGGCGTTCTCACCCTTGCCGCAGATCAGGGTTGCCATACCCTGTGTTGCGTGAGCAACGGTGTAAATGTTCATTGCGTTGGTACCTGCATTCATGGTGCCGCGCAGACCTGCAGTACCGAAGGACAGGTAGGAAATGAAGCGCTGCTTGATTTCGTCATCATTGCCGGCAATGGCGGAAAGCTCTGCTTTGGTTTCGGGATCGACTGCGGGTTCAGAGAGCCAGCGTTCATACGCTGCCATATAATTCATCTCAGACATAACGGAAAAATCCTTTCGTTAAAAATTTTTGTGAAAGATGGTACGGGGGTTACGCGGTTTCCAGTGCCTGCTTGAGGGCGATGGAGAGTTGATCGGGGCAGGAGGTGGACTTGGGACCGCACTTGATGCCGGACAGACGGCGGATGGCTTCTTCGGCGGTCATGCCAACGACAAGTGCTGCGACGCCCTGTGTGTTTCCGGAGCAGCCGCCGGCGAACTTAACTTCGCGGATGACGTTTCCGTCAAGTGTGATGCGGATGGCGCGTGCGCAGGTGCCGCGGGTGGTATATTCGATGATTTTTTCCATGGTCGGTAATCCTTTCCTTTTATTATATAGATGCATACATCAATATTATATCATATCTTTTGGGAAATGTACAGAGCGTCGGTGAAATTTCTCCGGAAATTGCGAAATTTTTTTGCAGCGGCGCGGTGTTGTACTGCGGCGAAAACGGATTCGGCAAAACGCACAAAAATAAACAAGAACAGAGGAATATATTTGTCATCATAAAAACGGAAAAATTTCAATATTTTTTTGAAAAGTACTTGCAAAAATGAAAGAAATGGTGTATAATATATACTGCTTGATGTGCGATGAAGCGGGAGGTGGCTGAGAGGCTTCCGGCAACGGAGACCGAATCAGGGAATTTCCGCAGAGTATGTCCGATATTTAACCGGGCGACAGCAACAGCTGAACAAAGAACAGACCTCCGATTGGATTTTTTTATTACCGACGGCGAAACACCCGGCTCGGTGATAAGAACGAAATGGCGGTTGAACCCGGAACCTTTTCGTGTAAACGGCTTACATGCGAGCCGAAACACCAAAAAGTTCCGTTTTTTGAAGAAGGGTGAGAAACACCCGGAATCGTGTTCAGTAAAAATCAAACGCCGTGTGAGCAATGCGCAGGCAAGCAGCGTACACACAGCGGTGCCGTCGTTTTAGAACCAATCATTTTAAAAGGAGGCAAACCAAAGTGGCAGCAAGCGAAAAGATCAGAATCAGACTGAAGTCCTACGATCACACCCTGGTCGATCAGGCAGCAGAAAAGATCGTTGAATGTGCAAAGAGAAACGGCGCATCCGTTTCCGGACCGATTCCGCTCCCCACGGAACGCGAAATCGTCACCATTCTTCGTGCAGTCCATAAGTACAAGGACTCCCGCGAACAGTTTGAACTGAGAACCCACAAGAGACTGATTGATGTTATCAAGCCGTCCAAGAAGGCGATTGAAGCAATCACGACGCTCGAGCTCCCCGCAGGAGTTGAAATCGAAGTTAAGCTGTAATCCGATCGGCTTAGCGGAGAAACACGTTGGTCATGTTGGCACACCCAAAAGTGTCAACCAATAACGCAACAGGAGGAAACAAAAATGAAAAAAGCAATTATCGGTAAGAAGCTCGGTATGACGCAGATTTTCGATGAAAACGGCAACGTCATCCCGGTAACCCTCATTGAAGCAGGTCCCTGTGTTGTTGTTCAGAAGAAGACCGTTGAAAATGACGGCTACGACGCAGTCCAGCTCGGTTTTGAGGACGCAAAGGCAAAGCACATGACGAAGGCTGACATGGGTCACTTCGCAAAGGCTAATGTCCCCTACAAGAAGCACCTCAAGGAATTCCGCCTTGATGACTGCGGCGCAATGAACGTCGGCGACGTTATCGGTGCTGCTGTATTTGAAGCAGGCGAAAGAGTTGATGTAACTGGCGTCTCCAAGGGCCACGGTTACTGCGGTGTCGTTAAGAGATGGGGTCAGCACATCATGAGAATGACGCACGGCGGCGGTCCCGTTCATCGTCACATCGGTTCTGTCGGTATGAACTCCACTCCGTCCAGAATCTTCAAGAATAAGCACATGCCGGGTCACTGGGGTCACGAACAGGTTACTGTCCTGAACCTCGATGTCGTCCGCGTAGACGCAGAAAACAACCTCATCGCAGTCAAGGGTGCAATCCCTGGCGCGAAGAATGGTATCGTTTTCGTTCGCAATACCGTCAAAGCATAATCGGAAGGAGGATATAGAAAATGGCTAATATTAAAGTTCTCAACATGGCCGGCGCAGAAGTCGGTTCCATGGAACTGAATGACGCTGTGTTCGGCGTAGAAATCAACAGCGCAGTTCTTCACGCAGCAGTCAGAGCATTCCTTCTGAACCAGAGACAGGGTACTCAGTCCACCCTGACAAGAGCAGAAGTTTCCGGCGGCGGTATCAAGCCGTGGAAGCAGAAGGGTACCGGCAGAGCAAGACAGGGTTCCACCCGTGCTCCCCAGTGGATCCACGGTGGTATCGCACTCGGTCCGAAGCCGAGAACCTACCGCGTTGACCTCAACAAGAAGACCAAGAGAGCAGCAATGCAGTCCGCTCTGTCTTCCAAGGTTGCAGGCGGCGAAATGGTCGTTATCGATGCGATCACCGCTACCGAATATAAGACGAAGGTTATGGCCGACATGCTGAAGGCTGTAGGCTTCCAGAAGAAGGCACTCGTCGTTCTCGAAGAGAAGAACGATTGCGTATACAAGAGCTTGTCCAACATCGCAGGCGTTAAGATTGCTTACGTCAACACCCTGAATGTTTACGACATTCTTAACTGCAATCTCTTCGTCGTAGCAAAGGGTGCTGCAGAAAAGATGCAGGAGGTATACGCATAATGAAAGCTGTTCAGGACATTATCGTAAGACCCATCATCACCGAAAACTCCATGATGATGATCGAAGCTAAGAAGTACGTCTTCGAAGTTGCAAAGGATGCAACCAAGCCCGAGATCGCAAAGGCAGTCGCTGAGATGTTCGGAGTTGCGGTTGAATGTGTCAACACCATTAACATGAAGAAGAAGCCGAAGAGAATGGGTTATAACCGCGGTTATACCAAGGCTTGGAAGAAGGCAATCGTTACCCTGAAGGCTGATTCCAAGACCATCGAATTCTTCGACGGCATGATGTAATTCGGAGGGAGTGTA
>SVRM01000153.1 GCA_015064785.1 Oscillospiraceae bacterium | reverse complement strand
TCCGTCATCACCGCACATACGCCGAAGGTCGAAAAGCTCTTTGAGGATACCCTCGCACTCTTTACCGAATAATCACAGAAATACGACAGCTCCCACGTCATGCTGATGCACGGATGTGGGAGCTGTTTTGTATAGTAATGATGTCAATGGATCGCAGAGGGATTGTCCTATGGTTGTAGGGGCGATTCACGAATCGCCCGAACCATTGCGTTTCCATATATCAAAACCTGCAGCAAATCAAATAAAATCCTCAATCGAAAATATTGCCAATCGGTCACGGATGCCGGCACTCTGCTCATAGAGCACATAGAATGTCCCGTCCTTTGTCAGTGCAATGTCGGCATATCCTGCATCACCCGGTTCGATGACAAGCGACTTTGCCCAGGTTTTACCGTTGTCATAGGAGATACGGCAGGTCAGATTCTCTCGATTTGACTGGTGTGCGCAGTTGACAACCGCGAGGATGTGCTGACCTTCGACCGTCGCGGATGCCGTACTTCCGAAACAGGTCGGATCAGGCAGGGAAGGATCGGTCAAAAGCGCAGACCATCCGTCATATCCGGTTTCACTGACCGTATATGCGCGGTAACCGACGCCGGACAGGCGTACATTCAGATAGATTCTGCCATCAGACAGCTCAGCCGCCTGTGTTTCGTTGGGATCGCGGCATTCCGCAGTTGCTTCGATCAGAGCACCGAGGTGCCATGTGCTGCCATTGTCGCGCGAATACAGTGTTGAAACCGTACCCGGGTGATGTGCCATAGGATCGGCACCGGCTTCCTTTTGCACAAGCCAGACCGGAACAAGCAGCATACCATCTGCCGCTGCAATGCCGTGACCGGGTCCGCAGGCGAAGACATTGTGCAGCTGCGGCGCGGTGGCGGACATGATGTTTTCCGGGGAGGACCAGCTCAGACCGTCATCATCAGAGCGCCGGTACCACACATCACCCCCGCCGACAGAATAATTACGGCAGTATATAAAGTGCAGGACACCGTCGTTTCCGACAATGCATACCGGGTTGTTGACGGTAGGATAGTCGTCATCACCCTTTGCCATCACAATGGGATCGCCGAAGGTTTTGCCGCCGTCCTCTGAGCGGTAGAGCAGAATGTCCATATGCGCCCAGTCAGAAGCGGTGCGGCGTGCTTCATAATACGTAATGACTGTGCCGTGTTTTGTGACAACGATGCCGGGAATGCGGTAGTTGGAATAGGTTTCGTCGCCGGCTCGGACGAGTGTGTTTGTCATTGCCATGGGGATTCCTCCTGTATCAATCTTTGGTATCATAATCATACAACAGATTGCGCCTGTTGTCAAGCGTTCTCATCGGAATTGCGCATTTTTTCTCCGAACCCATTCCATCGAATGCTCTTTGCTCAACGTAGATCATCATCGTATTGTGAATCCATGCGTAACCGATTGGAAACAGGACAACCGCTGTGACAGTCAACAAGATCTGCTTTGTCAGAATCCCGGCAATCAGAAGTCCTGACAGAAGCGTATATATCAGGCATATCCACCCACGATGCTCTTTTTTCCACTTTGCTTTGTAATATACGAGTTTCTCTTTGTATGAAAATGCGTTGGCATGAAGCATATCCCGCAGATTTTCTTCTGCGGATGCTTTGTAATCCGCTTCTGCCAGACGCTGTCCGCTCAATAGCGAATTGATGCTGACATCGAACAGGGTACTCATTTCCTGCAATGCCTCAGCAGGAGGAAGATACTTTCCGGTTTCCCAGCGGGATACGGTTTTGCTTGTAACGCCAAGCTGCTCACCGAATTGTTCCTGTGTCAGATGGTGTTCTTTCCGAAGTGCGGCGATGAATGTGCCGATTGCTGTTAAATCCATGCGGATACCTCCTTTGTGTATCATAAGTATACCTGATTTTTTGTGATTTGTCCACCCCATAAAGCGCGAATAACCGGACATTTGCTAATTTTCTTACCCATACATAAAAAAATACCGCCGCGGATATCCGTGACGGTATGTCCTTGTTATATGTATGGGCGATTCACGAATCGCCCATACAAACGCCGAAAACATCTGCATTCAGATTGACAGTGTAACTCTCGGGGAGTGTGCCATTGATTTTACTCCGACCGCAGTGCCTCAACCGGATCCTTCTTTGCGGCGACGCCGGAGGGAATCAGACCTGCGATGAAGGTTAAGAACATCGAGATGCCGACAAGAATGACAGCGGCAACAGGCGGCAGATAGGCGTTGAGAATCATAATATCGGTCAGATAATGCACAATCGCATTGATCGGGATGATCAGCAGCAGCGTGACACCGATACCGATGGCACCTGCACCGAAGCCGACAATGAGTGTTTCCGCATTGAAGACGCGGGAAATATCGCGCTTGGATGCACCGATGGCACGGAGAATACCGATTTCCTTGGTACGTTCCAGAACGGAGATATAGGTGATGATACCGATCATGATCGAGGAAACGACGAGAGAAATGGCGACAAACGCGATCAGCACATAGGAGATTGCATTGATGACGGTTGTAATGGAGGACATCATCAGCGCAACATAGTCTGTGTATTCGATCTTGTCCTCTTCTGCAACGGAATCGTTGTAGGCAGAAATCAGATCGGCGATGGCGTCCTTGTCCTCAAAGGTCGATGCATAAAGCAGGATCGAGGAGGGCTTATCGATGGTGATATAGCCGATTTTCTTGAGATTGTCCTCATATGTGGATTCGGACCAGACTGCCGGCAGATAGGTCTCGAAGAACGTGACATACTGCTCCTCAGTAAACGGTGTGGTCTCAAGCATTGCCGCGAGCTGGTCGGTCGGCAGAGCGCCGAGCTGCGCCTGTACTCCTGCGGCGTACTGTGCGGCCGCCTGCGCCTTGGCACCGTCTGCGGCATATGCAAACAGTGTCTCGTCGTCCATCTTGGCAATGTAATCCTCAATGGCGGCGGTATCGGTCATGCCGGTTTCCTCGGCATAAGCCGAAATCATCATCTGCTCAAGAGAAGCGCGGTCCATGGATGCCAGATATTGGGATGCGGCATCATTCAGAAATTCTTCTGTCGGTGTGGATGCGATTTCCGTATAGAGTGCCGCTTTTTCGGCTGAGGGCAGGGAAGCGAAGTATTCCTTGACGCGCTCCGTCTTTTCGGCGGCAGGCATATTCTCGGCTTCCTCGGTTTTGAAGGGCAGACCGCTGATCGCGTCGATATCGGGATTTTCAAGCTGTGCTTTGACAAGCTCGGTATCGTCGGATGCTTCAATGACATGACGGGTCAGTGCTGTGGTGTAGCCGATACCGTCGGAGATCATCGATGCGACAGCATCCGGGTCGGGTCTTGCGATACCGACGATCTTCAAGGGAATGGCTTTTTCGGAATCAAACAGAATATCAAGTCCTGTCTGTGTCGAGGTCAGATCGTGGAAGGTGCCGTCCGTGTTTTTCTGATACTGATCGGCGGTCAGAAGCAGACGGAACTCCTTTTGGCAGATTTCCTCATAAGACCACGATGCGAGATTGTCCGTTGCGATATCCTCGGCATAGAATGCCGCTTCCATGATTTCGCGGACCTCCTCGGAGGTCTTCAGACCGAGGGTGTACAGCGTCAGGTCACTGACCTCATTGCGGGAGGAAATAAACAGAACGACTTCATTGTAATTCTGCGGCCATGTGCCGTAAACAAGATCATACTGCGTTTCAAAGATATCGGAGATCAGTGCACCGTCGTTGCCGGGCAGCATTTCGCTCCATGTGTTCATGGATGCAAACGCGCCGGAATTGTTCATCATCGCGCTCATACCCTGCTGCTGTTCATCCGGCATCGCATAGACATCGGCAATCAGCTTTTCCGTATCGCAGAGAATGATATCGCCGTCTGGATTTTCGGTGTAGATGTTCATGTCAACCGCGTAATTGTACTTCACCGTCGACAGAACCTCGTCAAACGCTTCGTTGGTTTCCAGATGTTCACGGAATGCGCTTAAATTGTTGACATTGGTGTCGACGTTATTGACCGCATTCATCAGATCGTACAGAATCGGGCTGGTGTAGACGCGGTCGTAGTCGGCGTCGGGATCACCTGCATCGCTGTCACTCTCGTTCTGTGCGGGCGTGACATTCATCAAAGATGTAACCAGGCTCGTCATATCGACGGTTTCCGCCTGCAGGGTAATCGGGTAGGAGGAAAGCGTATCCTCCTGCACACGGTCGATGTATGCCTGTACACCCGTGGAAATCGAGAGAATCAGCGCAATACCGATGATGCCGATAGAGCCCGCAAAGCTCGTCAGAATCGTTCTGCCGCGCTTGGTCATCAGGTTGTTCATCGAGAGGGAAAGTGCGGTACCGAAGCTCATAGAGGGTTTCTTGCTGCGCTTCACGGATGCAGCTGCGGTATTTGCGGTAGGAGCCTGTTCATCGGCATTGTACGGTGCGGTATCGCCGATGATGCGTCCGTCCAGCAGACGGATGATACGGGAGGAATACTCTTTTGCAAGATCCGGGTTATGCGTGACCATGATGATGAGCTTTTCTGCGGAAATTTCACGAAGGATATCCATGATCTGGACACTGGTTTCAGAATCCAGCGCACCGGTCGGTTCGTCCGCCAGAAGAATTTCGGGATCGTTGACAAGCGCACGCGCGATGGCGACACGCTGCATCTGACCGCCGGACATCTGGTTGGGCTTTTTCTTCAGCTGATCGCCAAGTCCAACGCGCTCCAATGCGGCAATTGCACGACGGCGGCGTTCTGCCTTGGAAACACCGGACAGCGTCAGTGCAAGCTCGACATTGGACAGGACCGTCTGGTGGGGAATCAGGTTGTAGCTCTGGAACACAAAGCCGATGGAATGGTTGCGGTACGTATCCCAGTCGCTGTCGCGGAATTCTTTTGTGGAGCGGCCGGAAATCACCAGGTCCCCGCTTGTATATTGGTCAAGACCGCCGATGATATTGAGCATCGTGGTTTTGCCGCAGCCGGAGGGCCCGAGAATGGAGACAAATTCGTGCGGTCGGAAATCAATGGAGACGCCGTCCAGCGCCTGTACGGAGGAATCGCCGACGGTATAGGTTTTTCGGATATTTTTTAAGCGAAGCAACGTTCTGATCCTTTCTTTTGCATTTCTCTCAAATATTGGGAATAATACTTATATTATACACCGTATTCTTTACTATTTTGTTAAAATACTGTGATTTTTTATGTAAAATCTATATGCGATATTTTGAACAAATCCGTGAAATATTCTGCCTGTGAACAGATGCGGCAGGGAAGGCTGATATTTTTTGGCAAACAAAAAGACCGCCGATCGGCGATCTTTGTTTGCGGTGATCAAATCAAGCACAGAAAACAGACTTACGCGAGAGCGTTGAGCTTTGCGGTAAACTGGCTCTTCTTTCTTGCAGCGTTGTTCTTGTGAAGAATACCCTTAGCGACAGCCTTGTCAATCTTCTTGACAGCAGCCTTATAGGTTTCGCTTGCGAGTGCCTTGTCACCTGCT
>SVRM01000152.1 GCA_015064785.1 Oscillospiraceae bacterium | reverse complement strand
ACCGCAAATGCCGGAATGGCGAAATTGGTAGACGCCCGGGACTTAAAATCCCGTGAGGATAACACCTCGTACCGGTTCGATCCCGGCTTCCGGCACCACCCCGATGCAGAAATGCTTCGGGGTTTTTGCTTTTTTCAGAGCTTGATGATCTCGCCCAAAACAGGTACCCCGGTGCTTGTTTCTGGGCTTTTTTCTTTGATGATTGCCGAAAGAATGTCCGCGTGCTCGCGCCGCCACATATCACGGTCCTCCCGTCCTGTTTCGTATAGGTGTGAGAACAGGATCTGTCTATCAGAGAAGTGCAGCATAAAGTCGGCAAAGCGTGCGCCGATGTCCGTGTAATCCTCTGCAAATCCGTTGCTGTCGCCAAGCCAGATGTTTGCAAAGCAGACATCCGCGGGCGGCAGGTCGGGCAGATTGTCCGTCGCATAATCGCGCGTATCGACGGGGAAAACGAGGGCGGGAGCATTGTCGGCGGAGATATGATAGCCAAGCTCGTCAAGTCCGTTGCGCGTGCCGGGGCGATAGTGTCTTCCCTCAAACGGCAGGATACGAAGCGGTCCTTCGGCGATCGGTGTTCCGGGATAGGCCGGGATGATGTTCTCCTCGCGGATGCCATAGCTGCGTGCGGTGTCAAGCAGAAAATGCGGGATGACCCAGCGGATATCGGTCTTTGCAAGCTGTTTTACCGTTGCAGGCTCGAAATGGTCGTCGTGCCCGTGGCTGATGACGATCAGGGACAGATCACCGAGCAGGTCTGCAAGTCGGTGCGGGGTCTTGCACAGGTGATACGCATAGCGGAATGCGATGTCCATACCCCAGAGATAGCCGTTGGTGCGGAACAAGTACGACGCGGACAGCAGCGGTGCGAGGTGGGTTCCCTGTGCTGTTGACGGTGCATGCAGGGCATCGACTGTTTGTGTGAATCCGGCGTCAAAATCCGCGCGCAGGGAATCGTACAGCCGTGCGGCGATGGGCATGGCGGATGCAAGGGTATCAACAGAGGTCAGGAGTGCGGAAAACGGCTCGTGGAGGTTCTCAAAGCGCGGGTAATCAAGCTCGAGATTGTAGACACCGAAATAGCCGTGGTAGAGCGCGCCGAGCATTTCACCAAGCGGCATGTCGTACAGTCCGAGCGGGAAGTGCGTGCGCAGGTCTGGCTTGCGGCAGGCGTGGATGTGGGTATGGACGACATGACGGAAAAAATCGCGGCACGGCAGGGTGAAGGGTTCACCCGTGTGCAGTTTGTTCCAATAATACAGATAATGCCCAAAGTCAAAGCAGATGCCGATGTCACGGTATCCTGCGGCGCGTACGTTTTTGACGGCATCCAGAACCAGCGCGGCACAGTCACCGTCGACCTTGCCGGGCAAAAGGCGATTGTTTTCGAGCGCAAAGACGATGGGACAGCCGTGCGCATCGCGGTGGTCTGCCAGCGTTGTGAGCAATGCGGCGTTGTCGTCAAAGTCGGGGTGAACAACGATGGTCAGCTTCTCCTGACGCAGATGGTCAAGCAGGACTGCCAGCGGGATGAAGACATCGTCGACGGCACGTTCCACAGACTTCGGCGCGGCGTGGACGGTGATGACAAAGCCTGCGTCCCACAGAAGATTTGCGGCATACAGAACGTCGTCGGGATTGGTATTGGGGTTTACGGTGCGAAGCTCAACGCTTTTGACACCGTGGGCTTTTAACGTGTTGAGGACTGTGGGAACGTCACCGAGGGGTGCGCCGCCCGCAAGCAGCCAATGGAACGGGAGGGATGTGCCGAGCATAATGGGTACCTCTTTTCGCTGTGTTGATCTTTGTATTTATGATAACACACTTTTGATTCTGCGTCAAGGATGCTGCGCATATAAAAGACAAGACACCCCGATTTGGAGTGTCTTTGTTCTATGAAATTAACCGAGCGGAATTTCCATGACGGGAATCCAGCCTTCAAGGCGATTTTCTTCCGCTTCTGTGGATGGATAATATTCAAATCCGTCGCGGATAAGATGGTCTTCCCCGCTTGAGGGAATGGTGAGCCAGTCGGCGAAAAGAATGAGAGATTCTACTTCATTGGGGTCAATGGGATTTTCAAAGCAGTAAATGATAATCTCTCCGGTGTTTTTCCTGTATTCCACGCGATTTTCCGTGTTTGCAAAATTTCCGGCTTCCTTATCAAGATAGGTTCCGTCCTTCATTTTCAGCCAGACACCAATTTCGGTTTCTCTCCGTCCTTCTGTTGTGTTATAAGAATAGGTCAGATTTTCTCCGGTGATTTCCATGGAGAACGCATTGATTGCAACAGCGGTAACGACGGCTTCGGAGGATGCGGGAGCCTGACTTTCCTGTCTTCCGTTCCACCGGAGAACCTGTTCATCGCGGCTTTCCAGATCGACGGTGTATGTCCACTCACCGGGAATGGTAATATAATCTTCAATGAAATAAGATTCGCCGTCGATTTTCGGAACCAATGCGTAGTCGTAAAGCATACAGAATTTCAGTTCCAGCGTTATTTTTTCTTCGTTAAAGCCTGTTCGGGTAAAGGTGCCGTCGCCGTGTCCGACTGTTCCGCCGCTGACAAGAAATGCGGATTCGTTTTCGCCGCTTGCAAAAATGTAACCGGGCATGAGATGATGTTCTTCTTCGCCGGGGATTTTGTAATAGCACATGACACGGTGATCACCTGACACATCCAGCGGCTGGGGCGTAATTACCGTTCCGCCAATATGCAGATTATATTCGTCAAACCATGTTTCTGCGATATTCCAGATGACATCGGGATTGTCGGTCGACGAGGACAATACCTCAACATGTCCGGTATCGATCTTATGTCCGAACGCAGTTTCAAAGCCGCTGAACAGAGTTGCCGCTGAAATGGAACCGACAACCAGACAGATTGCCGCCGCAATCAGGATGATCTTTTTGATGCCGGAGCGGCGCGGGCGTACCGTCATCGTTGTTTGTGCATGTGCGAGGATGCTGTTGGCATCACATCCGACATAATCCTGCTTCGTTGCTTCTGTGATCATTTCATTCAGTTTCATGAATCTTCTCCTTTCCAGTATGTACGGATTTCCTTTAAGGTACGGTAGAGCTTATTTTTGATGTCTGATTCGGAGCGGTCTGTCAGTCGTGCAATTTCAGCAATGGTCAGATCGAATCGGTAAAAGAGGTGGAATATTTTTCGTACATCATCACCGCGTGAGGCAAGATACTGCTCTGTCCAGTCAAGCACCGCGCGGTCCTCGGTGAGTTCTTCCACGGAAAGGGATTCGATATCCTCGATTTCCGCCGTGATGCCGTCCTCGGACGGTTCTTCGTATACCTCGCGGAGATTGCCCATCTTTTTATAGTACTTCGCCAGAGCCTGTCGGGTGAGCCTTGTCATAATCGCATCGGCGTTTTTGATGTAGGAAGCACCGCGCCGACGCAGGATGTCATACAGTTCTAAATAGACCTGCTGAATCAAGTCTGCGGCATCTGCAGTCTGACGTGCCTTTGCAGTGATATAGGCGGCGGTTCTGCGGTATGTCTGATCATAGATCTGTCGGAATATTTCCTCTGTGCTCATATCGTCCCTCCTTTGCGCTGTTTTGGGATCCCGTACTATAAGCGGAGGGATCACAGGAAAAAGTTTCAGTCAAATGAAAAAAAGAAAGAACCGACTTTCATCGGTTCTTTCGGAAATTCTGAAATTATTCAGCGTCGATGCCTGCTTCTTCGACGATTTCAGCTTCTTCAGCAGCAGCTTCATCAGCGAGGAGTGCACGGATGGAGAGGGAAACCTTCTGGTTTTCGTCATCGATACCGACGATCTTGACATCAACTTCCTGACCCTTTTCGAGGACGTCAGCGGGGTTGTTGATGCGCTTGTTTGCGATCTGGGAGATGTGGATCAGACCGTCAACACCGGGGATGATTTCAGCGAATGCGCCGAAGGGAAGGAGATTGACGATCTTAACGGTCGCAACGTCTTCCACCTGGTACTTATCGGTGAAGATCTTCCAGGGGTTCATAGCGTCGGTCTTGTAGCCGAGGGAGATGCGCTTTGCTTCTGCGTCGAAGTCCTTGACGTAAACATGGATGGTTTCGCCGATGGAAACGACTTCAGAGGGATGCTTGATGCGGCCCCAAGCGAGCTCAGAGGTATGAACCATACCGTCAACGCCGCCGAGGTCAACGAATGCACCGTAGGGCATGAAGGACTTGACAACACCGTCAAATTCCTTGCCTGCTTCCATTTCTGCCCAGAAAGCAGCTTCGCGTTCCTTGCGTTCTGCGCGCAGGACTTCGCGGATGGATGCAACAGCACGTCTTCTCTGTTCGTTGATGTCAATGATCTTGACATTCTGGATGGTGCCCTGCAGTTCCTTCAGGTCTGCTTCTCTGGGAAGACCGGTGTGGGATGCGGGAACGAAGACACGAAGACCCTTGATGAGGACGATAACGCCCTTTTCGAGGCAGTCAACAACCTTACCCTGGAGAACGGTACCGTCTGCGTGAGCAGCAACGATTTCGTTCCAGTTGTTTGCATTGTCAACCTTCTTCTTGGACAGGGTAGCAACACCGTCGATGTCGCTGACGCGGACTGCGATTGCTTCGATTTCATCGCCGACCTTGAACATGTTTGCAACATCAGCGGTGGGATCATCGGTGACATCGTTGAAGGACAGAATACCTGTTACCTTGGAACCGATGTCAACATGAATCTCGTTTGCAGAGATCGATGTAACAACACCCTTGACCACGTCTCCTGTATTTAAAGTTTTGAAAGATTCGTCCAGCATTTGCGCGAAGTTTTCTTCCATGATTTCGATTTCGCTCATAAGTTTTTTAACCTCCTGTATTATACTGTCGGGTGTGGACGCACCCGCAGTGATGCCTGCACACATGTGCGGCTGCAACAGATGCCGTGGAACGTCGGGAGGGCTTTCGACGAAGTAGGTCTGTGCACAGCGCTGTCTGCAAATGTCATACAGCTTCTGTGTGTTGGAACTTCCTCTGCCGCCGATGACGAGCATGATATCTGCTTCACCGGCAATGCGATCCGTTTCAGTCTGACGGTTTTCTGTAACATTACATATTGTATCAAAAATTTTCGCGTTTGTATATAGTTTTTCAATAAATTTTTGAGAAATTTTACATTCTGCTAACTTTTGGGTCGTTTGTGAGACATAAATGACCCTTTTTTCGAGATATTTTTGCGCCTCATCTGTAGAACACCATGCTTCTGTCTCCGCTGCAGTTGCGAAAATTTTCGTTTTGCATGAGAAACGGGAGTCAATCCCCTTGACCTCGGGATGGTCGGGATCGCCGAAAATGATGCCCAGAGCCTCCCCCGGTGTGTCAGCATACGGCGCGGATTCCTCCTCGGCGATGCGGTGGATGTTCTTGACAAACGGACAGGTGCAGTCGACCACGCGCAGATGCGGGTACTCCTCACCAAGTGCGGAAAGTCTGTTTTCTGTTTCCAGCGTCATACCGTGTGCGCGGATGACGACGATCACATCACGGTCCGGATGATCTTCCAGCAGTCCCGGGACAT
>SVRM01000151.1 GCA_015064785.1 Oscillospiraceae bacterium | reverse complement strand
TGCGTACAGATCGGAGACGAGCTTGTCAATGCGTGCGGAATAGTCCTCTGCAATCGCACGGACGTGCGCGGTTTCCTCGGCGCCATACTTTTCGCAGACCTGAACATAGGACTTGATCGCGCGCAGGACATACGCATCGGTAAATGTCCAGTGGTAACCGATCTCACCCCAGTCACTTGCCTGACCTGCGGGATAAAGTCCGGGATACTTGCCGTCGGGATCGGAGTTGCGGCGTGCATCGATGTAGTCAAGCAGTGCCATCATGTACGGGCGGTAGTGCAGATACTGTTCGCGGTCGTCAACGATCTTGAGATGCTCTGCAAGACCGAGCAGGAGCGCACCCTCGGCATTGTCCCAGCCGACATAGCGGTAGTTGAGCTTGCCGCGTTTCTCACCTTCCATGGTCATCCAGGAGCAGTAGGTGTTGTAGATATCAGCATATTCCGGCAGACCGACGAGCGCCAGACACTTGAGAACATGGACAGCCTCCCAGATCCAGAGGAAGCGTCCGACGTCACCCTGACGGACGACCAGACCTTCCATACCGTCATACTGTGCGACCATCTGCATACACTGCGTGACGTTCTGCAAGAACATATCGCGGATGCGCGGAATGTCGGTTTTCGGCATAACCTTGACGTGCGACAGGCGTTCCTGCCAGAATGCGGTCATGTCGGCCTTTGCTTCGTCATAGGACTTCACATCCCCCTCAATCGGAGATGCACAGAAGACGAAATCGATGGACAGAGACGTGCCTGCAATCAGCGTGTAGTCACAGGCAAAATAGTCGTGCGGCAGGAAGCGGTGTGTCTGTTCCTCGCGGGAAATCCAGTGTACATCACAGCCCTCCGCCGACAGAATGCGCAGAGCCGCGCCTTGTGTCGACGATGCGTTGCAGGTATCCTTTGCGCTGAAGCGGACGATGCGCTGGAGCAGCCACTGATTGAAGTTCGGCTGGTATGCTTCGTAGCCGGTGTCGAGAATACCGGTCAGATATTGGTCGCCGTTGTTTGCTTCTCTGGGGAGCAGACCGACACAACCGTTGATCGGGTAGTTTTCTTCGTTTCTGACGGTGATGCGGACATAGGTCAGCGGGTTCTTATCGTTTGTCGCAAATGCGGACATCGACAGCTTGCACTCGTTTTCCGGGTCATCACCGAGTACGGTGTAGAACGGCAGACCGTCCTTGACGGTGTCATAGCGGGTCAGATGATAATCGAGCGGCTGCGGGTTTTCGCGTCCGACGATCATATGGACACCGCAGGCATTCTGACGGGTGTGACGTCCTTCGTTCTTCAATGCAAGATTGGTGATCTTACCCTCGGGCTGGAGCATCAGGATACGGTTGGAGCCCGGCGCATGAAGGTAGACTTTGGTCGTTTTCGGTTTTTCCCAGGTGGGTTTCATATCGGTATGTCCTTTCTGTGAGAAAATATGTTGGTAATAGTATAACATATTTTTCCATGGTTTGTCAATCGGTTTTATGGGATTGGCAGGGGGAATCTCTGTATCAGGTGCTCGCTGTCGCTGTTTTGAAAGGCGAATCCTCCAATATCACAGTGTGCAGTGGTTTGTATTCCCCGTCGATCAGCTCCAGATGAAACTCGACCTTGCGGGAGGGAACGGTTTGCGAGGGGTCTGCCCAGAACTGTACCGTTACGACTGTGATCCCGTCCCGGATTTCCTCGGAAAGAAACGTATGGTAATACGATGTAAGTCCTCTGCCGATGCGGACATATCTGCCGTCGGGCGTTTTGTCAACGGTATACTCGAAATTTAAGGTATTTCTGTCTACCCCAAGATATTTCTCTGCATAGTCACCGATCTCCTCCGCGGTTCTCGGTTCATAATTGCCGTGGAGGACATCCAGTCGTCCGATGATAAAATCACAAAGTCCCCACTGGCTGCCTTCCGTCATGATTCTTGAGAAATCTCTGTCGGAATGGACATCAAAGACATACCGTTCTGCTGCGGACATATCGCTGACAGGGGTATGGAATGTTTCTCTTGGTGCAAAGTACAGGTGTAAGCCGTGATCCCATATCAGCGTGTGTTCCCCTTTTGGGAAGATATCATTTTGACTTTCTGTGACAGTAAAGGTCAGAACAGGATACGGATTGACGTTTTCGGGGTAGTACGGATCCGGAATCATCTCCTTTGTCAGCGTATAATCGCTGATCTCCATCCCCTGCATATAGGCGTAAACTTCCGGCTCGACATCGCAGAGCTTTGCAAACTGTTCCCAGTCGTTGCGCAGGAACGCAGACAGCGCAAATTGCAGATCAGCGTTGTACCATCCGACAATGTCGTGACATTCCGCAAGTGTCGGCAGTCCATAGTAAAGCTGCACATCCGCATCCTGATATTCCGGAAGCAGGAAAATGGATTTTTGCATCTGAACAGTGCCGATCAAATCATCCGCGGTATACGGAGAGGGCGCAGCACCCTCTTTTTGCAGGGCATTCTGTATATCCTCAAAACCTATATAAAAATACGAGAGGAAATGGAACACATTGTATTCTTCCGTTCCTGCATAGCGGTCGCGGAAGCTGTTGTGTGCATCCTCTCCCACACAATCGATCAAGGCATTGGAGATGGTGTGAAAGGCTTCGGTGTGTACGCAGGTTTCCGTCGGTTCTTCTGTTGTTACTGTATCAGTTGTCACAGCTTCGACAGAAACCGTCTCCGTCTGCACCGTGTCAGCGGTGGTTTCGGATGACTGTGTTTGTGTGTCCGCATCTGTTGGATTGCAGGAGACTGTGGATAGAAGCAGCAGATAAGTCAAAGCGGCGCAGAAAACCTTTTTCATTTCGCATATTTCCTTTCGATATATAAACAAAAATCCCCGACAAGAAACGCCCATGCGCGCGTATTCCTGCCGGGGAATTCTCAAAGAAGACAGTTCCGTCATGACAGGAACATATCAGACAGAGATTACCGGGAGCAGCATGAAAGTTCCTATCTGTTGGTAATGATATCAGGCATTTGTATATCACATAAACTATGTGTTTGTCAATCTTTTTTGTGGGTCAATGCTCCAGCTCACCGATGGCAGTGACAAGCTTGTCAAGGCTTCTTTGTGCATTCTTTTCGTACTTTTCATACAGGGAGATGAAGTTGTTCTCTTTTTCCTTGGGAAGATATTCGGTGATGATGTCAAAGAGACTGCCGACATCATAGATCAGAGCCGGGTCGTAGCGGATGTTCTGGAAGATCAGGTCGAGCATTTCACCGGATTCGGGATTGTAGGAATACTTGGTTTTACAGGAGATATCGTAATATGCCGCAAGCGTGGTGTCGGTGGAAGCTGCGGACAGGGCTTCCAGCATAAAGCCGGAGAATGCCGGGTCGGGCGTGGTTGCCGGAATGCCGAACAGCATACAGTACACGTCCGCCATCGTGATATAGTCCTTCTGTGCCTCGTCCAGCTTCGGAAACGGCAGAACGCCGTATTCAAATTCTGTGTTCTGCGAGCAGTATTGCAGCATGTGCGGGAATGACGTGGACATCCAGGTACGCTGTGCGTTGAAGGAATCTGCCGCAACCATCCAGTGGTCTCCAAGTGCAATGCCCTTGAAGTCGTTGCAGAAGAAGGCAGTGGTGGGATCACAGGTCAGCGTCATGATCTTTTCCACGGATGCTGCCATATGTTCGTTATTCATCGTGATAACGGGATTGTCATCGGCGTCCTTGGTGATTACAGTGTTGTCAAGACCGGTGGTGAAGGAGGCAAACGCGATGTAGGAGTCCATTGCCAGACCGAAGCCGTCAAACTCACCGCCCATTTTGCCGTCGCCGTCCAGGTCGGAGGAGAAATACTTTATATATTCGTTGACAAGGTCGACTGTCCATTTGCCGTCGCGGACGGTCTGAACCGGATCGGGAATGTCATAACGCGCGGTCAGCTCCTTATTGTACATCAGAATGTACGCACGGCTTTTGTCGCGCAGAGAAAAGTCGGATGTGGTTGCGTACAGCTTGCCGCAGAGGGAGACTGCTTCATTGACACCCGGGTTCCACCAGGGCTTGGAGAAATCGATATGCTCTACATCATAGAGGTTCAGAAAATAACCTTTCTGAATCAGCGGACCGACAAACCAAAGGTCGATGAACGCTGTATCATAGAGATGATCGCCGGCGTCGACGGACTTCTGAAGCTCGTTGTGCGGCTCATCTCCGATCAGAACCTGCGCAATTTCGACGTTGTATGCATCTTCAATGGCGGTATTGCGGCGGAAAATCGCATCGTTGACGACCTCACCGTTTTCTTTTTCTGCGTAGATTTCAAAATTGTTGAACTGATCGTAGGAATTGTTGATGCGTCCGAGGACGGTAAAAGTTTTGCCGCCGAAATCCGTTTCTGGAAGATCGGCGCGCAGAACGGGCTTTACTTCTTCCGGTGCTGCGGTTATCTGTACACCGGTTTCGTCGGCGGAGGTTGTGTCCGGAACATCGGCAGGTGTTTCCGTACCGCAGGAGAGCAGGGCGGCACAGAGCAGAACAGCAGAAAGACAGGAGGAGATGGCAGAGTACTTCATACGGAAATCCTTTCTTTGATTAAATAATTAAGATACAGTCATTGTAGCAGATTTTCAGTGATTTGTCAAGATGCATCGGACAGAACAGAATCAGATTTGTGCTGTTCTGCGCATTGCTGTGCATACAAACGGCGAACACGGAAGAATCCCTGTGTGACACAGATCATCGAGTAGAACGAAAAAATCAGATAGGTGATCTGTTCCGGATGTTCCTGCATCGTCGCAAGATTCAGCACGATGGAGACAATACCGCTTGGCAGCATCAGATACGAGTATTCTATGAAGGCAAGCATGGTCAGAAGGGAAATCAGAATGCCGAGCAGGGAGGAGAGGTTGTCAAGCAGCTGATGCTCCGAGCCTGCGGCACGCAGAATCAGATACAGTGCGGCAAAGGACAGGAAAAATGCCGCCGATACGAAAAGGCGCTGTTTTGTGTTCAGACGGCGGAACTGTGTTGAGTTTCCGTATTTGTTTTTGCTCCAGCGGACAAAGGTGACCAGCTGGATCGGGCAGGAAAACAACAGCGCATATCCGGCGGACGCATACAGCCCGAGATAGAGATAAACGATCATGTAAAGAATCGAGTTGAACCCGCCGAGCAGCGGTGCATAGCGATTGGCACGGGACTGCAATGCGCCGATGATGAGTGAGATGTACAAGGGCAGAATCCGCAGAATACTCTGCCGGTACAAAATACCGGTGACGGTAATCAGTGCAGCGGTAACGAGAATCAGAATGAGCTTCGGCAGGATATCCCGCGGAATTTTTTTACATGGAATTGGCATGACGGTGGTGTCCCCTTTTGTGAAATGGTGTCTGACAATAGTATAGCACAGTTGTGAGAATTTGGCAACCGAAAATGCGGATATTTTGGATAAAGATTGCCGGGCATGGAGATCAGAAATAACTCCCTCAGTCATTTTTGGATACCCGCATCAAAAAATAGAGTAGGCGGAATTTAATCCGCCTCTCACACCACCGTACGTGCCGTTCGGCATACGGCGGTTCAATTCAAAATCAACTATGTGCTACCTTTAGGTA
>SVRM01000028.1 GCA_015064785.1 Oscillospiraceae bacterium | reverse complement strand
TTGAGGCATACTACAACGAAAACAAGGCACAGTTCGTGCAGGGTCCGACCGTCAACGCAAGCCACATTCTCGTCGATTCCGAGGAAAAGGCAAACGAAATCCTCGCAAAGATCAACGCAGGTGAAATGACATTTGAAGACGCTGCAAAGGAATTCTCCACCTGCCCCTCCGGTAAGGAAGGCGGTTCTCTCGGTGACTTCGGACGCGGTCAGATGGTTCCCGAATTTGACGAAGCCTGCTTCACAATGGAAGTCGGTACCCTCTCCGCACCTGTCAAGACCCAGTTCGGCTACCACATCATCCGTCTGAACTCCAAGGGTGAGGAAACCGAAATGCCGTTTGATACCATCAAGGCGCAGCTGAAGGAAAAGCTGATGCAGGACAAGCAGCAGGCAGCGTACCAGTCCAAGCTGAATCAGCTCAAGATTCTGTACCCGGTTGACCGCGCCTCCCTTTAATCCAACCTTGTGTAGGGGCGATTCACGAATCGCCCGCTGTACACTTTCCGGTGTCCGGCGGAGCTGTTCCTGTTTCGCTCCTTTTGTTATAGAGAAAGGAAGCTGAACATGGAAGACTTAAAAAACATGCAATTTTCCGACGAGGAATACGCCGCCTATGTGCGCCTGACCTCCATGTCCGACAACGGTCCCGATGACATCCGCCGCGCGGAGCTGCTGGGGCTGGGCGGAAAGAACATCCTTGTCGCACCCGGTGCGATCATCCGTGTACCGAACATGAGAGAAAAATTCGGACAGGACATTTTTGTCGGACTGTACGTCTATATCAACGGCAATGTCACCGTGGAGGATCACGTGCTGATCGGTCCGCACTGCTCGATTGCCGCCGGCAACCACAAGTTTGATCCGGCGACGGGCCACTTCTCCGCACGCACCGACGGCGACTACGACAATTCCATCGTCATCGGCTGGGGTTCGTGGCTGGCAAGCAATGTCACCGTGACCGCCGGCGTCAAGATCGGTCGCGCAAACCTCGTCTGTGCAGGAGCGGTTGTCACGCGCTCCACGCCGGACTATGCGATCATGGCAGGCATCCCGGCAAAGCAGGTCGGCAGAATCGATCCCGAAACGGGGAAATACATCTGGTTCTCCGAGAAAAACAAAGAGGAAGAATAAGGCATCCAACGAGATCAAACGCAAAATCATCAAAAATCAAAGAAAAAAATTGCAGATATGTGCGCTGGATGACGACGCATCCGTCACGCTTCGCGTGCCACCTTCCCTCACCAGGGAAGGCTTTCTGTGCGAACCGTCCCCACAATCCCCAATCGTTCACGTAATCCCACATTCTCCCTACATCTCACATCCACCGAGGTAAACGAAATGTCAAACGATACACACGATATGTTTAACGATACACAATCCGTATCCTTCCCGCAGGAACGGCAGAGCCATTGGGAGGTCTTCCCGTATCCGACAGGCGGCGTGACCGTTTATGAAAATCCGCCGGCGTTTGTCTGGCTTCCGCTGCCGCAGGACACCGACCACACCGTCTGCTATACCGTGACGGTGGAGCAGGCGGACGGCACACCGGTTCTGTGCGAGCAGGTATACGGCAACACCTATGTCCCGACACGGTTGTTTTCCGCCGGATCCTACCGCTGGAATGTCACCGCAGGCGATGCGGAGCGCGGCTGGGAGACCTTCACCGTCGCCCAAAACGCGATTCCGTTTATCCGTCCGACCGCCGATGAGGTCCTGCAAAGCATTCCTGAAAAACGCCCGCGGCACCTGTTTTCCATGTCGGAGCTGGCAGAACTGAAGGTGTCCCGCGCCGATGCACTTGACACCCTGCGCAGATGCATCGAACAGGCATACCGCGACGGTCTGCCCGCACGCCCGCAGTACCATACCGACGAGGGCGCCCTTCCCTACCGCGAATATTTCGGTCGGTTCCGCGACTTCTGTGACCGCAGCCTGGTCGCCTGTGCGCTGGGGTATTATCTGCTCGGTGACAAAGAAGCCGGCGCGTTTGCAAAGCGCCTCTTTCTGCACATCTGCGACTGGAATCCGGGCGGCCCCTGTTCCCTCTGCGGCGCATGGGGCGATGAGGTCGGTCTGTCCTGCGCACGCTGCTTTCCGGCGGTCTTTGACCTGACCGCGCCCCTCATGAATGCAAAGGAACGCGCGTATGCCGCACAGGCGGTGGTTTCCTATGCACAGCAGTGTGAGGATCGGCTTCTGCGGCTCGATTACATGAAAAATCCCGGCAATTCCCACGCAGGACGCCTGCCTGCTTACCTTGGTGAAGCGGCACTGTCGCTGTGGGGAGAACCGGGGATGGATCCCGCCATGCTGCGCCGCTGGTTAGCCTATGCATTGCAGGTCTACGGCGGCATGTTCCCGTTCTTCGGCACACCGGACGGCGGCTGGGCAGAGGGAACCTTCTACTCCACCAGCTACACAAAATGGTATCTGCCGTTCTTCTCCGCCGTTGCGCGTTACACGGGAAAATCGTTCTTTGACCGTCCGTTCTACCGCAATTTTGCACGGTATCTGCTGCACTTTGCGCTGCCTGACCACGAGCTGCATCCGTTCGGCGACGGTTACTGGTGCTCACCCGAATCACCGGAGTGGCCCGGGTTCTTTGCGCAGAATCCGTTCCGCGTCTACGCCGATGTCTCCGGACTGGAAGAGGCACGCGCCTATGACCGTGCGCTGTCGCAGCAGAAGCTGTTCTCCCTGCATCTGCTGGACGTCTTCCTGCCGACCGAAGCCCTCATCCGCAATGACGGCTTCACCGCTGCCCCGACCGATGCCGATGCCTTCCCGGATGCCGGATTTGTCTCCCTGCACAGCGGACGCCGCAATCCGGCAGGTGATCTGCATCTGATGGCGCGCGCGTCGAAGTTTGGTCCCGGCAGCCACCGGCAGCCCGACAACGGCTCCTTTGCGCTGTTCGCAGGCGGCACGGCGATGCTTTGTCCCTCCGGTTATTTCGGACGCGCCTATGGAACAAAGCACCATATGCAGTGGCTCAACACGACCAAAGCGCACAATGCCATTCTCGTCGACGGCATCGGACAGGACTTTTCCAACTTCCGCCACACCGCTGAAATCGTCTCCTGCGGCATCGAAAACGGCATCCGAGAAGCAAGCCTTGATATGACAGCCTCCTACCCGATGCTGACACGCTGGGTACGTACCTTCCGCATGACCGACGCACATACGGTGGTCATTGAGGACGATATCCGCGCCGATCATCCGGTGGAGATCACCTATCCCCTGCACATGCTGTCCAAGCCCGCCGACTGTCACGCCATCGAGTCCGATGTTCCGCCGATGTCGCTGAGCGTCACACGTCACGGACATCAGCTGCTTGTCACGCCGGACAATGGCTGCTTTGTCTCGCTTTCCCTCTCCGACCGGTTTGATGTCGCACTCAACGAAGGTGAACCGGAGCAGTACCATGTACAGATGCCGAGTCAGTACCACGCATATTACACGACAGACAAAAAGTGTGCGCATCATCTACGTGTTGTTTACCGTATCTTTTGATGTAAACCGTTACACACTTTTGTTTATCGTTACACACAAGGATATGCGCGGAAAAATCCGACATTTTGATTGACAGAAGCAAAAAAATATGGTATACTGATTCCATGAAACGATGAAAAGCATACAACAAATCCATCTGAATCAACACGGAGGATCACCCCATGCATCATACAAGCTCCCGGCGGATACTGACCGCCATGCTTTCTCTGCTCCTGCTCGCATCTGCGGTTTCCTGTTCTGCCGATGACGGACAGGCAAGAACGGCCGACAGCGGCACCGATACGGCGACCGTCACCGGCACAGAAACCGAACCGGTATCGGAAACCATCGCAGAAACCGAAGCGCCTCAGGTCGAGGAGCCGCTCTCCGGTGACATCACGCCCATCCCGCTCCGCCGTACTGACGACTGGGTCGACTGGGATGCCGATTACAACAATCCCAAGGTCAAGTTTACCGACATTGTTGAAGGTCTGATCGCCCGTGACGTTTATGTCGGCAAAGACGGATGGCTGTTCTACACCGACTCCATTTCCAACTATCTCGGCGACGATCTGTACTCCGAATCCATGCTCAAGCGCATCGCCAAGCAGGCACAGGACCGCGCCGACTGGTGCGAGGATAACGGCATGACCTTCTACTTCATGATCGCACCGAACAAGAACACCATCTATCCCGAAAAGATGATGAGCTCGATGCAGGAAGGCGAACTGAAGCGCATCGATCAGGTCTACGATTATCTGGAGGCAAACACGACCGTCAAGTGCATTGACGTGCGCGGCGCCCTGCTTGAGGAAAAAGCGGCAAATCCCGATGTCGATCTGTACTATCCGCTCGATACGCACTGGAACAACCACGGCGGCTTCATCGCATACCAGACGATCATGGATGCCGTGCAGAAGGACTATCCCAACGCGCTGAAGTTTGAGCGCGAGGATTATCAGATTGACTATTTCGACTCCCACTTCAAGGACTGCGCATACTATCTCGGCTACTACGATACGCTGATGAATGACGGTCCCGTTTACACCAAGCGCGACGGCAAGATCGGACACGTCACCTGGCACGACTGGTCCGGCGAATTCGGTCAGTTCGTTCACGCATATGTCGATCCCGAAACCGGCTTCCAGGAATCCTGCTTCAACATGGGCTATGAGAACGACTATGCCCAGGATGCACCGAGCCTGTATATCGTCCGTGACTCGTTCTTCATGGCAATGTCCACCTTCCTGCGTGACTCCTTCTCCGAGGTCACATCGACCTGGACAACCGACTTCCCGAACCGCGATATTCTGGAAAAGAAACCCGATGTCGTCATCTTTGAAGTCATTGAAGCGCAGATGGATGCCGTCTTCGGCTCCAGGACCTTCCGCAACAATACCTGATACGATAGAAAAACCGACAGTTCAGCGCTGTCGGTTTGGTTTTTGATTTTGTTTTCGGTAGGTGCGCGGCGAGATACCGGCAATGCTGCGGAACACCGTCGAAAAATAATTGGAGTCTCCGAATCCGACATACAGCGCAATTTCCTGTACGGTCATCGCTGTTGAAACAAGAAGCAGCTTTGCCTCCTCCGTGCGCAGCTCCTGCACATACCGCTGAATCGACCGACCGCCGCCGGAACGGAACACACGGCTGATATACGACTCGCTGTAATGCAGGGAATGACACAGCTCCTCCATGCTGATTTTTTTGTTGTAATGCATTTGCAGGTAGGTACAGATTTTATGAAACAGCACCGGATTGCCGTCTTCCGTGCCGTCTGCACGGTCTGAGGACAGACAGGAAGCAATGACCATTGACAGCATGTCCTGCAAAGGATGCATCAGCACATCCAGCCATGCGCGGTCGGGTACCACCTCGGACAAATGCCTGTGATACAGCGCCGTCACCTCTGCCATGTCCATGCCGAATTCCTCGCAGCAGCGGCCGAGCTTATGCATGGCTTTTTCATAGTCCGGCGCATCGGCGGCAGGACGGAATCCGCTGACACTGATGAAGCCGGTTTCCCCATCCCACGGTACGGGATACAGGTATTCCAGCACCCCCGCATGACAGATGCCGCAGCATTCACCGCACACGCCGCAATGCTGTGCCACCGCAATCTGTACCTCACGGCACCGGTCAAACAATGCCATGTTGGTCTTCAGCGCAATGCAGTAGGGATTGGTATGACGGTTGCAAAGGAAATTGATTTCGCACAGCGTATCCATCACGGCAAGCGGAAGATTGTGTACGGAAACAAACAGACCGCACCCCTCCCACAGATACTGCATATAGTCCGTAATATGGCGGAATGTCTGCTGCATCGGGTCCCCTCCTTCCCCATCGGTACAACCGCACCTGTTTTGTGCGGATTTTTCAAGATTCAGTTTGGATTTACAAAGGAAATCACAGGTATTTCATGATATAATAAGTAAAGAAATTCCCATATATTCCGAAAAATTTCATGTATACTTATATCATAACGCAAAATGCCGCGTTTGTCAACCTTCAAAAAACAAAACATACTCATTTTTTACAGGAGGATCCTGAACATGATTACAATCAGCACAGATTTCTGCGGCGGCAATGCACAGATTCTCTCCGTCACCGAGGACACCGTTGTTTTCACGCCCGAGCTGCGCGATACGGAAGGTGACTGGTTCTACTGGGCATTCCGCGTCTGCGGCGCACAGGGAAAAACCGTACACTTTACCATGGCACCCAAATACTGGATCGGCTATTTCGGCGCTGCGGTCAGCCATGATCTGTACCACTGGAGCTGGAGCGGCACCCCCGATGAAGGACACACCGGCTTCACCTATACCTTCGGCGCGGATGAGGACTGCGTCTACTTTGCACACGACATGCTCTACCATCCGTCGCGCTTTTACCGTCTGGCAGAGCGGATCGGGATGCCGGTGACAGTTCCCGTCACCGACCGCTGCGGCACACCGCTTCCGATGGCAGTTCTCGGCGACGGGGAACACAACATCCTTCTGACCGCGCGCCATCACTGCTGTGAGGCAACGGGCGACTATATCATGGAAGGCATCCTCTCGGAATTCGCCCGGGACCCGATTCCCGGCTGCCGCATCACGGCGATTCCGTTTGTTGACGCAGACGGTGTTGTCCATGGCGATCAGGGCAAAAACCGCCGCCCGCATGACCACAACCGCGACTATGCCGACGGCATTTATCCCGGTGTCCGACTGGTGAAGGAGCTGGTCGGTCGGGGCGATGTTGTCTGCGCGTTTGACCTGCACTCTCCGTGGCACTTCGGCGGCAGCAACAACAAGCTCTTCATCGTCCACAACAGCAACGCCCACCTGACCGACGAATTCATCCGGTTCGGCGCACTGCTGCATGAGGAAATCGCCGCAGACCCCAATGCGATGCTGTATGACACGAAAAACGATATGCCCATTGGTGTCGAATGGAACCAGGGCGGTCCGATCAACAAATCCAACGGTGCCTGGTGCGGCAGCCAGCCCGGCGTAAAGATTGCGTTCTCCTTTGAAACGACCTACTTCGGCGAAGAAGGCAACGTTGTCTCTCAGGATAAGCTCGTTGCAACAGGCCGCTGCTTCTGCCGTACCATCCGCCGCTATCTCACAGAAAAAGGAGTTCTCTGATTATGAAAAAGCAAAACGTTTCCGCACTGCTTCTCCTCACCGCACTGGTGCTTGCCTCCTGCGGCGAAAGCACCCCCGCTGTCACAGACGGGACGGATGATGCCGCCGATACAAAGGAAGCCCAGACAACAGCCGCCGTAACCGAAGACGTGCGCGCACCGTATGCCGATCAGGCACCGCGCATCGAAGACTTCAACGGATATGAATTCCGGATTTTTGTTCACGACGGAACAAAATACGACTCCGACGAGGAAACCGGCGAAATTGTCAACGATGCCATCTACCGCCGCAACAAGGCCGTGGAAGAAGCATACAACATCAACATTTCCACCGTTTCCGGCTTCGGTCACGATGAGGACCGGGGACTTGCCATGCAGAGCATTCAGGCCGGCGACGACTTTGCCGATGTTCTGGGTCTGTTCCTGCTCAACAGCTCGATGCTCTGCGCACAGGAGGGTGCGCTGCTTGACTGGAACCGCTATGCCGACATTCGTCCGGATGCTCCGTGGTGGGACGAACGTATCACCGACCTTTCCGTCTACGGCAAGCAGTATGTACTCGCCGGCGACATTGCTACGTGTGATGACCTGCGGCAGATGGTCGTCACCTACAACAAAGCCATCTGGAATGAAATGGACTATGAGGATGCCTATACCATGGTATGGGACGGCAAGTGGACGCTGGACAAAATGTATGCTCTCGCAAAGGATGTCTCCTTCGACCTCGACGGCGACGGAAAAATGACAGTCAACGACCGCTTCGGCATTCTGTCCGAGACCAAGGCCGCATGGTATCTGTTCCTCGGCTCCGGACAGAAATCCATTGTTTATGAGGACGGCGCATATCTGACCAACCTGTCCGATGAAAAGAACTTCGATGTCATGAGCCGCGTTCTTGATATCATGTGCGACATGCAGAATGTCTGCGTCATCAACGACGGCAAGCACGACAGCGAGCTGACCACGGGAGGCGTCTGGGAGGAAGCGAGCAAGATTTTCGCCGAGGGACGCACACTGTTCCATACCGAAACCTTCAACGGCACGGAAAAGCTGCGCAATATGGATCAGGACTACGGAATCCTGCCGATCCCGAAATGGACAGAGGAGCAGGAAGCCTATTACTGCATGACCAATGACGACATCTGCGCCCTCTCCATGCCGACCACCTCCACCGACCCGGACCGTACCGCACTGATTACCGAGGCACTGGCATATGAATCCATGTTTGTGCTTCAGCCGACCTTCTATGAGGTTTATCTGTCCGAAAAGCTCTTGCGTGACGAACAGTCCCGTCAGATGATGGATCTGGTCCTTGATTCCAAGTTCTACGACATGGACTTCTGCTTCGGTGCCATTACCACCATGTCCTCCGCAATGGAAAACATGGCAAGCACCAAGCAGAACAAGCTCGCCTCGCGCATTGCATCCATCGAGAAGAGCGCACAGAAGCGCATCAACCGGTACCTCGATGCCCTGCAGGACTGATACCGAATCCACCTCATGACTTTTAATTAAGGAGAAAACGATCATGAAAGCATGTAAGCTCCCCGTACTGCTCCTTGCCGCACTGGTGCTTGCCTCCTGCGGCGACAGTACAGCAGCCCCCGCTGACAGTACCTCTGCCGATACCACCGCACCCGTGACCGAAGCGGTCACCGAATCCGTTCCGACCGAAGCCGACGAGCATCCCCTGCCGGAAGTCAACATGAACGGTATGCCGTTCCGCATCCTCAACTACAACCAGCAGACCCTGACATGGGCGCTGATCGATCAGGTGGTTGACGAAGAAAACGGCGAGAGCATCAACGACGAAATTTTCCGCCGCAACTCCCGCATCTCAGAAAAATACAATATTGTCTTTGAAGAAACCGAAGACGAAAACGTGCCGACGACCTACCGCAAGGTTCTGATGTCCGGCGAAGATCTGTATGAAATCGGTATGCCGTACGACAGCCAGACAGCGGCGCTCTACTCCGACGGTCTGATCCGCTCCTGGGACTGCCTGCCGTATGTCGATCTGGAACGCTCCTGGTGGGATCAGAATGCCAACAGCGTCTTCAACATCCGCGGCAAGCAGTTTGCAGCGGTCGGTGATTTCTATCTCGGAATGCTGACGCGTGGCTTCGTCATCGTCTTCAACAAGGAGCTGCTCGCAAGCGCGGACATCGACGAAAATCTGTATGAGCTGGTGCGCACCAACAAGTGGACGCTGGAAAAATACATTGAGATTGCCAAGCTGTTCCCCGCAGACCTCAACGGTGACGGCAAGATGGAGGAATCCGACCAGTACGGTACAGCCGGCGCCATCAAGCTGCACTTCGGTTCGCTTGCCATCGGCTGCGGCGCAAAATATTTCTCCTACGACAAGGACGGCAACCCGTACTTCTCTGTCGGCGAGGACACACATACGCTGGAGGTATTCGAAAAGATCTATGATCTGCACGACGGCACCAACATTTACTTCCAGCACTACCATGACACCTTCCACAGCGGCTCCAACGAATCGCGTGAGATGTTCTTAGAAGGCCGTTCCATCTTCCAGGGCTCGTCGACCAAGGGCATTGAATACTACCGCGACAGCGACTTCGATATCGGCATTCTGCCCTATCCGAAGTACGACGAAACGCAGGCGGAATACCACATTCTCTGCTCCGAATGCGGCGTTGCAACCATTCCCGTCACGCTGCCCGAGGACCGGCTCGAAAACGTCAGTATCATTCTGGAAGCGCTCAGCCGCGACGGTCAGCAGAATCTGATCCCGACCTATAAGGAGGTCGTTCTCAAGTCCAAGTATTCCCGTGACGAGGATTCGGCGGAAATGCTCGACATCATCTTCAACGCCAGCACCTATGACCTCGGTCTGTCCATCTGGCCCGACCAGACCCACTTCAAGTACATGACCGATTTTCTGAACTGGAGGAACAATTTCGTCTCCACCACGGAAACGATCGAAAAGGTTGCTCAGATCCAAGTGAAAAAGCTGCTGGAAGCCATTGAGGAGAATACCTGAGCGCCCGCACACAACATACCATCATAACCGATGAAAAACGGCGCTGCCGCAAGTCTGATGCTTGTGACAGCGCCGGCGTTTTCTTTTATGGAACGCAAATCAGAATTCCACCGAAACACCGCTCTCGGCAGATTGGAATGCCGCTTCAATGACGCGGAAGCATCTGAGGACGCTTTCCGGCGTGACCCGCAGCGCCTCCGTGCCGTCCAGTGACGCGGCGACATTCTTGTAAAGCGATGCCCAGTCCTGCGGCTGAGGTGTCAGCGGCAGGGGCGCATCAACCCACTCGTCAATGGTGTAGGTTTCATTTCCGCGCTCGGCAACCGTGCTGTCGGGATAGACGGTATCCGACCGTGCATCGCCATGGGCATTCTCGACATAGCGCATTCTGCCCTTGTCGCCGCAGCATTCATCGACCACGATGGTACCCTTGTCACCAAATGCCATCCACTTCGGCAGCGGGATCGGAGAGAAGGTCGAAACCTCCATCTGCGCCGTCACACCGGACTCGAAGCGAATGAGCAGCTTTGCCCAGTCGTCGACCTCCGAACGGATCGGACGGACATCTGCAAACACGGATTTCACCGGCTCACGGATCAGATCCAGCGTCTGGTCCAGCATGTGAATGCCCCAGTCGAGCAGCATTCCGCCGCCGTGATCGGCATAGTTGCGCCAGCCGAACATCTGCCCGTTGCCGCCTGCGGAATGGATGCGGTTTTCATACGAATGGACACGACCGATCTTCCCCGATGCCAGTGCTTCCCGGAGAATCAGATAGTCTCTGTCCCAACGGCGGTTGTGGTGCACCGTGAACATCTTGCCGGCAGCCTTGGAATGCGCGATCATCTGCTCCACTTCGGCTGAGGACATTGCAGCGGGCTTTTCGCTCATCGCATGGTAACCGGAATCGAGCGCCGCACAGACCATCGGACAGTGATACTGATTCGGCGTTGCGACCAGAACAAAGTCAAACAGACGGGAATCAAGGAAATCCTGTAAGTTGTCAAATGCCGCAAGACCGCGTGATTTTGCAAGATTCCGCTGGGATTCACGCAGATCAAAGACTGCGGTCGGTGTAAACGGCACATCCTCGCGCATCGCCGTGTCATAGTGATAGCCCGACGCCATACCGCCGAAGCCAATGTAACCGATTCTGTATTGCATGGTAGCTTTCCTTTCTTTCATGAAATTGATGTTGGTTTCATTGTATCATCAAGCCGGCGATTTGTCAACCGTTTTTTTGCAAAAACAGAAAAAAGCGGCACAGGCGGTGAAGTTTCTGTTTTCCCCTTGAATGTCGGGCGGATTTGTGATATACTATACAATATTAGACTCCAAAATACACAGAGGAAACACCATGATACGTTTTGAAACCATTACAGAGGACAATTGGCGTCCCGGTCTTACTGTCTTTGAAGAACAGAAGCACTGGGTTTCTGGCACTTTCGAGATTCTTGCTCGCGCATATGCTTATCGCAGTTGCCGCCCTCATGTCTATTTAATCTGCGACGACACACTGCTGGATGAAGACGGCGATCCTACACCAGTTGGCATGGTGTTATATCATGACTGTGATGCAATGCAAGGATATGACTTCAGCCAATTGTTCATCGACCGACGCTATCAGGGACGGGGTTACGGAAAAAGAGCTTCTGCAATGATCCTTGACGAAATGCGGCGCGACGGAAAATATCACAAGGTTGTTCTCTGCTATATCGAAGGGAATACAGCAGCAAAACACTTATATGCCTCACTTGGTTTTACAGAAACAGACCATGACGGCGATGAAATCATAATGGAGCTGTACTTATGATCACAATCACTTCCATGACACCTGCCGACATGGACGGCAAAGCCTATGTCCACCATCAATCATGGCAGGAAACATACAAAGGTCTGATCGATGCCAACTATCTGGCATCCATGACCCTCGAAAAATGCCAAAGTATCGCGCGTCGGTTTCCCGACAATATTCTCGTGGCAAAGGATGAAGACCGCGTGATTGGCTTCGCCGGATACGGCCTTATCGGGATGATACCATGCCCAACACCGGAGAGGTATATGCCATATATGTCCTTGCCGCATATCACGGACAGGGAATCGGCTATCGGCTGATGACCGCCGCCATGGAACAGCTGTCTGCATATGACCGCATTGCCCTCTGGGTGCTGCGCGGAAACGAACGCGCCATCCGATTTTATGAGCGTGTCGGTTTTTCCTTTGACGGAACGGTTCTGCCGGTTATGCTCGGCACACCCAATGAGGAACTGCGTTATCTGTACCATAAACATCATAACGAAAACGGAGAATACAACCATGACCCTGCTTGACCGCTGCCGCGAGCCGGCGATGCGACACACCGCCATTGAAATCGAATTACAGCAGCCGGATTTGATGTCCGACGGCGCGCGCTATCTTGCCAAAATGCGCGAATACCGTGCACTTGCGCCGATTGCCGCGGCATATAACCGCTATCTTGCCGCACAGTCTGCCCTTGACGACGCGCAGATGCTGTTATCTGAAGCGGAGGCGGTAGGAGATGACGACATGGCAGAGCTTGCAAGGGAAGAAGCGTCCGCCGCCCGCGCACAGCTTGCACAGCTGGAGGAGGAAATCCGGATCCTGCTGCTGCCGCGCGACGAGGACGATGACCGCTCCGTCATCATGGAAATCCGTGCCGGTGCCGGCGGTGAGGAAGCGGCGTTGTTCGGTGCAAACCTCTATCGCATGTACCGCATGTATGCCGACCGCATGGGGTGGAAGCTGTCGATCATGTCCATCAACGAAACGGAACTTGGCGGTGTCAAGGAAATCACGTTTTTTGTCGAGGGAGAGGGCGTTTATGCAAAAATGAAATACGAATCGGGCGTACACCGCGTCCAGCGTGTCCCGGAAACCGAATCGCAGGGACGCATCCAGACCTCGACGGCAACCGTTGCGGTGCTCCCGGAAATTGAGGATGTCGAAATCGACATCCCGCCGACCGACATCAAAATGGAAACCTGCAAGTCCTCCGGTGCCGGCGGTCAGCACATCAACAAAACGGAATCCGCCGTCCGCATCACGCACCTCCCGACCGGCATTGTCGTCGAATGTCAGGAGGAACGCAGTCAGTTCAAGAACCGCGACAAGGCAATGAAAATGCTCCGCTCCAAGCTCTACGAAATCGAACGCGAAAAGCGCGATACCGCCCGCGCCGATGCCAGAAAATCACAGATCGGCTCCGGCGACCGCTCCGAGAAAATCCGCACCTATAACTATCCCCAGCGCCGCTGTACCGATCACCGCATCGGGCTGTCGCTCTATTGCCTTGAGGATGTCCTCAACGGCGCACTCGATCAGGTCATCGCGCCGCTGACCGAGGCGGATATCGCCGCAAAGCTGGAGGCGGCGGGGGAATCCTGACGAATTCATCAAACATACAACCACAAGGAACCAATCATGCCAAACACCGAAATCATTTCCGTAACCACGGGAACAACTGAATCCGAACAACAATCGCTGCACCGTGCTGCCAACTGCATCCGTGCAGGCGGTCTTGTCGTCTTTCCGACCGAAACCGTCTACGGACTGGGTGGAAACGCGCTGGACGCAGAAGCCGCCAGGAAAATCTATGCAGCAAAAGGACGTCCGTCCGACAATCCGCTCATCATCCATATCGCCGATGTCGACTGGGCTGAGGCGTACTGCCACACAACCGCGTTATTTTACCGCCTTGCCACAGCATTCTGGCCGGGTCCGCTGACCATGATCCTGCCAAAGCGCGACTGCATCCCATCTTCTGTCACAGGCGGACTTGACACCGTTGCTGTCCGTCTGCCGTCCGACCCGATTGCCAACGCGCTCATCCGACTGTCGGGCGTTCCGATTGCCGCACCGAGCGCCAATCTGTCCGGGCATCCCTCCCCTACCACAAAGGAACACGTCATCGGCGACCTGTCGGAACGTGTCGATATGATTTTAGCAGGTGAGCCGTCGGAGATCGGACTGGAATCCACCGTCATCAAGCTCGATGGCGACGATGTCATCATTCTGCGTCCGGGCGGTATCACCTATGAGGACCTCTGTGCCCTGCTCGGAGAAGAACACGTCCGCATCGACCGCATCGTCACCGAAAAGGTCACAGGCGAGTTCAAGCCGCTGTCCCCCGGTATGAAGTACCGCCATTATGCACCGAATGCAGCGGTCGTCCTTCTGCACGGGACCGAGGCACAGATCACGTCCTTTTTGCAATCCCACCGCGGTGATCCCGATGTCGGATTCCTCGTCTATGAAGAAGAATACGAAACGCTCCCCGCATCCCGTACCCTGCACATGGGACGGCGCGACGATCCCGCCATGCAGGCACACCGCCTGTTCTCCTGTCTGCGGCAGTTTGACGAGATTCCGCGCATCAAAACCGTTTTTGCACGCATTCCATCCCGCGAGGGCATCGGACTTGCTGTTTATAACCGACTTGCCAAGGCGGCAGGCTTTACTGTGCTGGATTTGTCTGACACGGATGCCGTATCTGCCATTCCGACCTTCTCTGTTCTCGGTTTAACCGGCGGAAGCGGTGCCGGAAAAGGCGCTGTCGCGGCCACTCTGACCGCTCACGGCATCCCGACGCTCGATACCGACCGCGTCTCACGTCTGGTCTGCGAGGTCGGACAGCCGTGCCTCCGAGCGCTTGCAGAACAGTTCGGCGACGGGATTCTCTGCCCGGACGGCTCACTTGACCGCGCCGGTCTTGCAGCCCTTGTCTTCGGGGAATCCGATCCCGACAAAAAGGCAGAAAAGCTCGCCGCGCTCAACCGCATCACGCACCACTACATCCTCGAATATGCCCGCGACTGGCTGGCAGAACAGCGTGCAGCCGGCTGTACCGCCGCCTGCATCGACGCGCCGCAGCTGTTTGAATCCGGCTTTGATCGGGAATGTTCCTATATCATCGGCGTGACCGCGGACAAGGAAACCCGCATCGCCCGCATCATGACCCGTGACGGCATCACACGCGAAAAAGCCGAGCAGCGCATTGCCTCTCAGCATGATGATGCGTTCTTTGCCGCACATTGCAACACCATCATCGAAAACAACGGTGATCTCGATGCGCTTGACGCGGCAGTCAGGCAGCTGCTTGCCGACGGAGTATTCCGCAGATGATGCGCCGTAAAACCGGATTGCCCGCACGCTTTCATATCACGGCGGTTCTGCTTCTGCTCGTTCCGGTTTTTCTGGCGACAGCCCTTGTCATCGGCGTTGCGATGGACGAAACGACGGAGCGTGTCTACAACCGCTTTTATCCGTTAAAATATATGGCACTGGTCGAGCTGGCGTCCGAGCGATGGGGTATTCCGCAATCGGTGATTTACGGCGTCATCCACACGGAAAGCGGCTTTGACGAAAATGCCCTCTCCCATGCGGGTGCCATTGGTCTGATGCAATTGACCGATGACACCTACGATTGGATCTATTTTCTGCGCCGCGAGGATTGCCCGCCGCATGACACCATGGGCATCCCCGCCTACAACATCGACGCGGGTGCGTTTCTCTTGTCGTGGCTCTATCGGCAGTACGGCAGATGGGACACCGTCTTCGCCGCGTACAATGCCGGATACGCACGGGTGAACAAGTGGCTTGAAGACCCGGAAATTTCCGAGAACGGCGTGCTTGTCAACATTCCGATCAATGAAACGGAGCAGTATGTTAAAAGATGTACGGAAGCCGAGGAAGTTTATCGGACGGTGTATGGGGATGTGCTGGAAGATTAAAAAATAAACCGATCTGAATCGGTTGTACACCGCTTGGTGATACACCGACAGATCGGTTATTTCTTTTCATGATTCTCCAAACGTCTGATAAGTCATATCCTCTGCATTGACGGCATACAGAAGCCCGTCTGTATTCCCGACAAAGCACATTGCATTCGGGTCAAGCGGTACCTCCGACCGACAGACACCGTCGGTGCCGATGACATACAGCACCGTGCCGGCATGATTCTGTGCATACAGATTGCCGTTTCCGACACCGAGCAGCTGCAGACTGTCCGTACATTCATACAGAATTTCGGAATGGTATACACCGTCTGCATCCGGCGCGACCCGTGTGATACAGGTGTTGTCAATAAATGTATAAACACCGTCCGGATCGCTGACATGATACATCACATCGCCGTCAAAGAAGCAGTAGTTGTTTATCTTGGGATCGATCGCATAAAATACATAAAAATCAAAAAGATGTGTTTTTTCCGCTCCCTGTGTCCGATAAACCGGATAACAGTTCGTTTCTTCATCGATCTCAATACCGGTGATGTCCATTCCGACGGAATCCTCCTCGGTCACGCGCAGATAGATCTCATACGGCAGGGTCTCGGATGTGCCGTCTTCCGCATCAAGCATGGCAGGCTCTGTCAGATAATGCCAGACAAAGAACTGCTCACCGACAGGATAATACTGAATGATGCTGTCAGACTGCGATGCAATGCAGACGGGATCCGCATCTCCCGACAGCGCATAGGCATACAGATCGCCGGCAAATGCCCCCGCCTGATTCCGAACGGTAAAATACAGCGTGTTCCCTTGCACAAGCAAATTGCTGCCCGTAAAACCGAGAGAAACTGCATCGCCGCCCGCCTTGGGGATTCTGATGATCTCATGGGTTGTCGGGGTGCTGACATAGATGTAATCGGCATCATCCACACAGAGAGCTCGTGCCACCGTGTTGTCAAAATCATGGACAACACCGTCGGGGGTTTGGCAGGAGATACAGAAGAAGATTGATATACAAAGGAACAGAAAAAGACGTGTTTTTTTCATTATCGATTACCCTGTTCTTTAATACTCTTTCATTTCTTTTTATAGAATAAATCAAAAAGCGCATAGACCTTACTGCAAGTCAAACAAACAACTTTCAGCCAACCTATGCGCAAAAACAAATACGTTTGATCGGATATGGTAGGGTATGGATCAGCATGTCGACCTGTGATATTGGCATAGGACGGCTGTGCTTCAGCTCGAAGCACGAAAGGCGGCACAGTTCAATTACCATATTCATCTCACCTCTTTTTCGGGGTGTGAACTGTTCTGTCTGTATGGAACCGTTTTTACACTTTGTTCCATCTGATCAATTTCATTGTATCATACATTGTTCGTTTTGTCAATAGTTCCATAAAACTTCATACTATGTTTTCCTTTTCGTAAATATTCCCGCAACCCCTTGCAATTTCCGCAATCTTATGTTAGAATAATACCAACAAAATCACCCCGAAAAGGAGAAACTATCATGGAAGAAAAAATTCTTACTCCGGAAACCCCGGAAGCAGAAGAAACCAAGTCCGATAAGTCCAAGGGTCAGGAGCTGAAGGAAAAGCTGTTCTATGAGCAGAAGGACGCCTTCAACGGTCTGTCAAAGGAAATCCGCGATGCGGCACAGGCATTCTGCGTTCCCTACGCAAAGTTCCTGGACGCAGCCAAGACCGAGCGCGAAGCAGTCAACGAGGGCATCAAGATGGCAGAAGCTCACGGCTTTGTTCCGTACACCTTCGGTCAGGAAGTCAAGGCAGGCGATAAGTTCTACATCAACAACCGCGGCAAGTCCCTGCATGTTTTCATCATCGGTTCCGAACCGCTGGAAAACGGCATCCGCATTTCCGCAGCACATGTCGATTCCCCCAGACTTGATCTGAAACAGCACCCCGTCTATGAAGACAACGGCGCTTGCTACTTAAAGACACACTACTACGGCGGCATCAAGAAGTGGCAGTGGGTCACCATTCCGCTGGCAATTCACGGTACGGTCTGCAAGAACGATGGCACCACCGTTGACATCTGCATCGGTGAAGACGACAACGATCCGATCTTCTACATCACCGACATCCTGCCGCACCTCGGACATGAGCAGAACGGACGCCCGATGGGTTCTGCCATCGACGGCGAAAGCCTCAATGTCATGGTTACGGCTTCTCCCTATGACGACGACAAGGCTGACCAGAAGTATAAGCTGAACTTCCTCGCTGCCATGTACGAAAAGTACGGCATCACCGAACGCGACCTGATGAGCGCGGAAATCTCCATCGTTCCCGCAATGAAGGCACGCGACCTCGGTCTTGACCGCGCACTGATCGCATCTTACGGTCACGACGACCGCGTCTGCGCTTACCCGATGATGCTCGCAACCGTTGAGGCGGAAAATCCCGTCCATACGCTGTATGCGATCTTTGCAGACAAGGAAGAGACCGGCTCCGACGGTCCGACCGGTATGCAGGGCAGCCTCATGACCGACGTCTTCTCTGATCTGGCAAACACAATGGGCGCAAACATCAACGTTGTCCGTGCAAACTCCAAGTGTCTGTCCGCTGACGTCAACGCGGCATTCGATCCCAAGTTCGGCGGTCAGTTTGAAGCGCGCAACTCCTCTTACATCAACAAGGGTGTTGTTGTCACCAAGTACACCGGCGGCGGCGGCAAGGGCGGCACCAACGATGCATCCGCAGAATATGTCGGCTACATCCACAACCTGCTCATCCGTGAAGGCATCCTGTTCCAGACCGGTGAGCTGGGCAAGGTAGACGCAGGCGGCGGCGGAACCGTTGCAAAGTTCATCTCCATGAAGAACATCGACACCATCGACATCGGTGTCCCGGTTCTTTCCATGCACGCACCGTACGAAGTCGTTTCCAAGTACGACGTATATGAGACCTATCGCTGCGTCAAGGCGTTCAACGAAGATATCTGATCACAGCCAAATCACACGGCGCAGTCGTTACCTTAACAGGTTCGGCTGCGCCTTTTATTTCAGGTCGGGGATATTACCGTTCGGGGCAACAATGTCAAGCCTTGGGTTTGATCGAGTTTTCGGTTGACGCATACGGTGACAATTCGCACCAAAGCCTTCCCTGGTCAGGGAAGGTGGCACGAACCCAAAGGGTGAGTGACGGATGAGTCGTCAGCACGGCGGCAAGTCTGTACAGCATAAGGCAACGAAACTGTTATAAGAAAACCCGACTGAATTTTCAATACTTCCACGAATCACGAAAGAAAAAGAGAACGACTCATCCGTCTTTTGACAAAAACGCATCCGCGTTTTTATCAAAATCCACCTTCCCTGACCAGGGAAGGCTTGGACGCGAGATCGCACATCCATCTTCATTTTCAACCGCATATGCCCTCAATGTGCTGAATCGAACACCCTACCGACACAAAACTGAAAGGAATCAAAATCATGCTTCTGACACTCACACATAATCAAACATCCGATTACCGCATCGTCACACCCATCACCGCCGACGCGGCAACAACCAACGCGGCAAACGAATTATCCGCATATCTTGCAAAGATCACAGGTGTCACCCTGCCCACCATCACCGATGATACGCCCGCCATAAAGCACGAAATCATCGTCGGCATCGCACGGGACGCAGAAGACGTCATTCCCGACATTGCAGGTCTTGGCGAGGACGGGTTTGTCATCCGTGCGCTTGATGAAAAACTCTATCTGCTCGGCGCATCGGGACGGGGTAACTTGTATGCCGTCTACGATTTCCTTGAAAAATTCGCCGGATGCCGCTTCTATGCATCCTACTATGAAAAGATTCCGCAGACCGACACGCTGACAGTACCTGCCGATACCGATATCCGCGAAGTTCCCGTTTTCACCGTCCGCAATACGTTCTGGGCAGACTACAAAAACGACATGTTCTGTGCCAAGCGTAAGGCAAACGGCAGAAAATTCAAGCCGATTGACCCGGCTTGGGGCGGATCTGCCAACTGGGCAGGCGGCGCATGTCACACGCTGATGGCGCTGTCTGAAATGAAGACCGACCGTCATTTCAATGTCGAACCCTGCCTGTGCGACGAGCAGGTCTACGAAACCGTGCTCAAAAATGTCCGCGCATGGCTGCATGCACATCCCGGTGCGCGCTTCATTTCCGTGTCGCAGAACGACTCCGACTCACGCGGTGTCGGCTGTATGTGCGATAAATGCAAGGCGCTCCTTGACAAAACAGGCTCCTATGCCGGCTCCTACATTCTGTTTGTCAACCGCATCGCTGACGCCATCCGCGACGAATTCCCGGATGTCATGATTCACACCTTCGCCTACCGTTTCACCCGTCAGGCACCGATCGGTGTCAAGCCCGCGCCGAACGTTACAGTTGAGATGTGTACGATCGAGGGCTGCTTCCGTCATCCGCTGGACGAATGCGATGCCATCGACGACCCGCATCTGAAGTCTGACTCCTTCCCCGTTCTTTTGCAGAAATGGTCTGCGCTGTCGGAAGTCCTGTCGATCTGGGACTACACAACCGACTTTGCGCATTATAGTCTGACCTTCCCGAACTTCGAGGTTCTGCGCAAAAACGCGCGGCTGTTTGCCGACAACAACGCAAAGTTCATCTTTGAGCAGGGCGCGTATACCTCGCGCAACGGCGAATTCTGTGAGCTGCGCGGCTATCTGTTCTCGCATCTTCTCTGGAATCCTTATATGGATCAGGAAGAATACACCCGTCTGGCGGTGGAATTCATCGACGATTACTATGGCGCCGGCGCGGAATACATCAAGGAATTTCTCGCCCTTGCTCAGGAGACAACAAAGGATCACCACATGACCGTCTACGACCATCCGACCGTTCTCTACCCGAACAAGGTCGCAGACTGCCATGCCGAGGACGATCCGATTCCGCTGACAGCAGAACAGGCAAAGGATATCCAAAACACCGATTTCACGCCGTATCTGACATGGTACTCCGTCCTCGTCCCGCATACACTGCTGACCCGCGGTTCTGCGCTGTTTGAAGCTGCCATGGCAGCGGAATCCGACCCTGTTCTGCGTGAGCATATTGAAACATCGTCTTTGCAGGTACGGTATCTCGATTCGTACTACCGCCGTGTGTCGCTTGACCTCGCGCGTGAAAACCTTGCGCGGGTTCTTGGCACGGTTCTGGCAGATGACGGTGAGGCGCAGGTACAGATTGACGACATCTGCACCGCTGTTCTTGCCGGGGAAGAAGCGGAATATGCCGCGTTCAACCGCACCATGTACGACGACATGCTTGCGCACCGCTGCTATCATATCCGCGAGGGCTTCTATCTGGAGAATTATACCCCGGATCAGCTGCACTTTGACCGTGACCCGCTCGGCTGGCTGTAAGAATCAGCTTTAATGGTGGTTTGGGGTGACGCGGACGCTTTGCATTTGTTGGGACAGGCGTCCCCGACTGTCCCTTACACCTGCGGCAACGATGACGATATGTTGTCCCCCACGCCGGCGGGAGACAAGCCCCCGCCCTACAGATACAGAGAAGCATCCACGTATACCATAACCATCCATAAAACCTAAACAGACACCATCCGTCCCATTGTTCACAAATTATTTACATTCGTGCCGTATACCCGCCATATGCATCTGCTATACTATTATAAGTATATTCTGTTCGTTCTGATCTGAAAAGAGAACCGACAGCATGGATCCGGTTTTTGCCGCACATGCTCCGGTACGTGATGGGAAGTATGCGGGCATCCGATCCGCAGGCTGCCGGTTCTCACACGTTCAGTGATTGCAGTTTCTCCTCCGATCCAACCGAAAAGCACCGTACCGCGCCGTACTTTGAAAGCACCGTCTGCCGACAAAGCGCAACTGCGGCCATTCTGTGCATGTATCTGACCGATGTTTCTGATTGAGTTTCGGGGATGGGGAGAAATTGCCTGCGTTTGACCGATATGACAGCAGGAGCCGGGTGGACGAACATATCTGTTCTTCCGTCCGCTCCGATATACACCTTCTTTGGCAGCATGATTGTATGCCTTTGTTGTCATGTCAAAAACGCGTACCGAACGGGATCATACTCCGTTATGGATCGCAGTATTGAAAGAAAGGAACCCAAAGGTACATTATGGCAAAAGCAAAACAGTCAAAAGCAACAAGCAAGTTAAAGGTTATTTCCCTCGGCGGCCTGGAAGAGGTCGGTAAGAATATTACCGTTCTGGAATACGAGAACGACATCATCATCATCGACTGCGGCATGGGCTTCCCGGATGATGAAATGCCCGGTGTCGACTTTGTCATTCCGGACATCACATATCTGGAGAAGAACGAAGAAAAGATCCGCGGCATTTTCATCACGCACGGACACGAAGACCACATCGGCGCACTGCCGTATGTTCTGCGCGATATCCATGTTCCGGTATACGGTACCCGCCTGACGCTCGGTATCCTGCGCAACAAGCTCTCCGAACACAGCTATGATGTGGAACCGGAGCTGATCGAATGCAAGCCGGGCGATGTCATCCGCGGCGGTGTCTTCTCCATCGAATTTATCCACGTGAACCACTCCATTGCCGATGCCTGCGCATTTGCCATCAAGACCCCTGTCGGCACCGTCGTCCACACCGGTGACTTCAAGATCGACTTAACCCCGATTGACGGCGCAATGATCGATCTGCCCAGACTCGGTCAGCTCGGCAACGAAGGCGTGCTCCTGCTGCTGTGCGAATCGACCAACGCAGAACGCCCCGGCTATACCCCGTCGGAAAAGAACGTCGGCGCGTCGCTGGAGGATATCTATTTCCGCAATCAGGATAAGCGCATCGTCATTGCAACCTTCTCCTCCAATGTTCACCGTGTCCAGCAGATCATCGACACCAGCGCAAAATACAACCGCAAGGTCGCCATCACCGGACGCTCCATGCTGAACGTCGTTTCCGCGGCGATTGAGCTTGGTTATATGACCGTCCCGGCAAACACGATCATCGACCTCGGTGAAATCAAAAAATACAATCCCGAACAGCTGACCGTCATCACGACAGGCTCCCAGGGGGAACCGATGAGTGCGCTGTCCCGTATGGCGTATGCCGAGCATGACAAGGTTGAGCTCGGACCAAAGGATCTCGTTGTCATCTCCGCTTCTCCGATTCCCGGCAATGAAAAGCTCGTCGGACGTGTCATCAATGAGCTGACCAAAAAGCACGTTTCCGTCATTCACTCCGGTGTTGCGGATGTTCACGTTTCCGGTCACGCCTGCCAGGAAGAAATCAAGATGATGCACGCACTGCTCAAACCGCAGTATTTCATGCCGATCCACGGTGAGGACAGACACCTCGGCGCACACAAGGCGCTGGCAGAATCGATGGGCATGTCTCCCGATCACATCTTTGTCTCGGAAATCGGCCGTGTTCTGGAGGTTGACAAAAACGGCGCAAAGTTCAATGGCACCGTGCCTGCCGGACGTGTCCTCGTTGACGGCTACGGCGTCGGTGATGTCGGCAACATTGTCCTCCGCGACAGACGGCATCTGGCACAGGACGGTCTGATCGTCATTGTCGCGACCATCGATACGGTGGAACGCTCGATCATCTCCGGTCCCGATGTCGTTTCCCGCGGCTTTGTCTATGTCCGTGAAGCCGAGGAGCTGATGGAAGAAGTCCGCTCCATCGCCGCTGAGGCCATTCAGGAATGCTTTGAGTCCGATATGCTGGACTGGAACCACATCAAGGGAGCCGTCAAGGACGATCTGACCAAGTTCCTCTACCAGAAGACCAAGAGAAAACCGATGATCCTGCCGGTTATTATGAATGTTTAAGGAATGCAAAGCCTCCCTCACCGAGGGAGGTGTCACACGAATGTGTGACGGAGGGAGTTGGCATAGATCAACCTGAAACTCCCTCCGTCACCTACGGTAACAGCTCCCTCATACGCATCAGCCAAGGTTGATGCAGGGAGCCTTTCTATTACTTCCAAACAAGACAGGAATCCAAACCATGCTCTTTTCATCCACCGAATTTCTGTATGCCTTTCTGCCGCTGACGCTGATTCTGTATTATCTGTTCTCCTTTTCGCGGCACTTAAAAAACGGCATCCTGCTCGCCGCATCCCTGTTCTTTTATGCATGGGGAGAACCGCGTTTTGTGCTGGTGATGCTGGCATCGATTGTCTGCAATTATATCATCGGTCTTGTTATCGGCATCGGAAAAAGGAAACAGCGCCCCACCCTTGCCGCCGCTGCGCTCACTGCCGGTCTGATCTGCAATCTGGGACTGCTGTTCGTCTTCAAATATCTGACCTTTGCCCTGACAAACCTTAGCGCACTCCTGCCGCTCTCCTTCTCGATTCCCGAAATTGCCCTCCCCATCGGCATTTCGTTCTTTACATTCCAGTCGATGTCCTATATCATCGATGTCTGGCGCGGGCGGGCAGAGGTACAGCACAACCCGCTCGACCTGGCACTTTATGTCGCACTGTTCCCGCAGCTGATCGCAGGACCGATTGTCCGCTACGAAACGGTCGCCGAGCAGATCCGTTCCCGCCGCGAATCGTGGGCGATGTTCCATCCGGGACTGTGCCGGTTTCTCTGCGGTCTGTTCAAAAAGGTGCTGATCGCCAATCAGATGGGACTGGTCGCAGACAAAGCCTTTTCCATGAACACCGACGGGACACTCAGCTGCGCCATGGCATGGCTCGGTGCGCTCTCGTATGCTATGCAAATCTATTACGACTTCTCCGGCTATTCTGATATGGCAATCGGACTTGGCAAGTGCTTCGGCTTTTCCTTTGAGGAAAACTTCAATTATCCGTATATCTCCTGCTCCGTCACCGAATTCTGGCGGCGCTGGCACATCTCGCTCAGCACCTGGTTCCGCGATTATGTTTATTTTCCGCTCGGCGGTTCCCGTGTGAAAACACGTATACATTTGGTATGCAATCTGGCCGTTGTCTGGATCCTGACCGGCATCTGGCACGGTGCGTCATGGAATTTCTTTTTCTGGGGCGTGTGGTTTTTCCTGTTACTGACCGCGGAAAAGCTGTTCTTCTCCGACCGTCTCCGTACGCACGCCGATCTGCCTTTTTACAAAAAGCTGCCCGGCTGGCTGTATGCCATGACCGCCGTTCTCTTTGGCTGGGTTCTGTTCCGCGCGGAAACACTGCCGCAGGTGCTGACCTATTTCAGGGCGATGTTTGGCGGCGGTGTCCGCGGCGACACAACCGCACTGCTCTTTCTCACACAGAAGGCTGTTTATTACGCTGCGGCGATTGTCTTTTCGGCACCGCTTGTCCCGACGGTGCGCCGTATGCTGGAGAACTGGCGGAATCATCCGCGCCGCGCACTGCTTGCCGTGATCTGCGATCTTCTCTATCCTGTGCTGATGGTCAGCTTGTTTCTGATCTGCACGGCATTTCTGCTCAAGAGTACCTACAATCCCTTCATATATTTTAATTTCTGATATGAAACACACCGAATTTTCACGCATGTTAAGCCGTCTGGCAAGTACGCTCACCGCGGCCGCCGTCCTTTGCATCATGGTTTTTGTCGGCGCGGCAACGGTACAGCAAAACCGCACAGCTCTGTTTTCGCCGGAACCCAATGCCGACACAGGAGAACCACCGTCGTTCAAGTCTCGTCTGACAAGCGCTTATGACACCGGCATTTACGGCTTTTCCCGCTTTCTGTCGTTTTACGGCAGAACACAGAAGCTGTTCGGCGCCACCGTTTATGAGGATGCCGGCGTCGGATACCTCATCTGTGACAGCGAAAACAATTTCCACTACAATACGCTCCCCGGTGATGCACAGCCGTATGCCGATGCCGTCGCCGGACTGCGCGATACCCTTGCCGCAGCCGACATTCCAATGCTGTATTTTCAGTCTCCGAGCAAGGAAATCGACGGTTACACCGATTATCCGCCCGGCATTGATTACGCAAGCGCAGACAATGCCCGCGCAATGAGAGAAGCGCTGCGCGAACACGGCGTGGAAGTGCTGTCGTTTGCCGAGGAATTTGCCGCCCGGGACATTGCACCCGAAACACAGTTTTACCGCACCGACCATCATTGGACGACGCAGACCGCGTTTGCGGCATTCCGCATTGCACTTCCGTATCTCAATGACCGCCTCGGCTGGTCGCTTGACACCGCGCTGAGCGAGGACGCCAACTGGCAGTCCCTTTATCAGCCGCAGTCCTTTCTCGGCTCCATCGGACGGCGCGTCGGAGAGGAGCTTGCGGGTCTGGATGACTATACGTATCTGGAGCCGCGCTTTGATACCGCATACCGTGTGTATTATCCGCCGACTTCAACCGAGGTTCCCTATTGGACAGGAACCTTTCACGAAACCATGGTCCGTGATTCGCTTCTGTACGCCGAGGATGTGTCCGCCAACCGGTATGCATCGTATTTCCAGTACGATTACGGCGAGCTGATCATTGAGAACACGCTGGCCGACAATGATCTGCACATTGCAATCATCAAGGATTCGTTCGCGCTTCCGTTCACTGCTTTTTTGTCCACAGCCGTGTGGAAAATCGACATGATCGACCTGCGCGAGTTTGAAGGCTCCGTCACGGCGCATTTATTGGAAACAAAACCCGACCTTGTCATTGTGATGTACTCCAACAGCAGCTTCAAAGAACCCGCCATCTACGAATTCAATCATTGAAACTGCAAATATAAAACGATCCTTCCCACTTCCGCACAGCGCGAAAGGAAAAGAAGGATCGTTTTTTTATTTCAGAACTGCAAATAACACCGTCAGCACAGCATAAATCACCGGCTGATGCGCCATATAGATCGGCAGCGTATGTCGTCCGATGAACCCAAGCACAGGGACATTCGGTTTTGCAAATACGTTCAGCCATCCCCGCCGCGCAAAGATGCGGTACAAAAACCAGCCCGTGACGTAGAGGAAAAACCACGGAATCAGCGGAAAATAGTCCGTCGAGAAAAATTCCGGACCGGGGAAGCCGAACAGTGCTGTGATATCATTGGCATACAGTGCCTCCGGCAGGACGGCGATCGGCTGTCCGAGGACAACCAGCGTCCCCGTCTGCACGGTCTTTGTCAGAAGGAACAGCGCAAAGGAAACCGCCAGCCCGAGATACGGATTGACGCGGGAAAACGGCTTGGCAAGGAGTGCCATTGCCAGCATGGAAAGTCCCATCAGATTCAAAACACCGAACAGAATTCGCTGCTGCGGCAGGAAAACCAGCGTGACCGCTGAAACAATGACCGATGCGCCGAAGACAATGAGTCCCCGCTTCCACGGCTTTCGTCCAAGTGCATGACAAAAGCCGGAGAGCAGAATGAACGTCCAGCAGATGCTCTGCTGCCACAGATGTGCCGCATCCGAGCGGTACCAGTCCGCGCGCACGCCGAACAGATAGACAAGGTCCCACATTGCGTGATAGGCGATCATCGAAAGCAGGGTGATGCCGCGAATGGCATCGAGCGCATGAAAACGCGGCTTTTCACTCATGAGAACAGCACCTGACGCGGCGCGTGGTCTGTTTCATACGCATCAAACAAGGGACGGAGTACAACATCCTCGACCTTGCCTGCGATCAGTTCTGCCCACGAGAGATCCAGCGGCTTGTCCGTTGTGACAGAGTACATCAGATTGCCGCGGAAGATCGTATAAACGCCGATCTTTTCGTTATGTGCGCCAACCGGGGATTCCACGCTGTAGGGGATGGCAAAGTCCACTGTGATGCTCAAGGTCTGTGCGGTTACGGTGATGTTGAGCATTCCGTTTTCGTATGTATGGTCCGCGCCGACAACGGTCAGATTGTGTGCGGCAGCGGGTACATAACAGGACAGCGTGACAGGCGTGCCGACGGTATTTTCCCGCACCGTGAAGGTCACATGACCGTCATACGGATAGGCGGTCTTCTGGGACAGCGACAGTACACCGCCGCCGACCGGGATTTTGGCATCAGAGGAGGAGAAGTACGGAACCGTGACAGTTTTGCCGTCCACGAGATATGCATATTCGGCGACCGATGCCAGTCCCTCGCCGCCGCGCATCGTGCAGCACCAATAGGCTTCCGGGCAGTGCTGGCGCAGGATGCGATTGTTTTCCGCGCCGACAGCACCAAGACACGTATCACAGCCGAAGCCGCCGTTTTCGCGCTGTCCGAAGCCGATGCCGTTGTAGTAGATGCGCTGTGCCGTCGTCAGATAGTCACGCTCACCCGTTTCGGCATACAGCTGCATCGCGCATAGGAAGGAATCAATGACAGCACACGGTTCGGTCCACTCAGGTCTGCCGAACCAGTTGTAGTTGGCGTAATTTGCGGTCATGCCATGCTCGGTATACATGGCAAACAGCTTCTTCGCCGCCGCAAGGTATTCCGGCCTTCCGGTCATGCGGTAGGTACGCAGAATCCCGCGTGTACCGGTCAGCGTTGCATGGGTCTGCACACAGATGCCGAGGAAGTCGATCTTCAGGAAATTTTCGATCATAACATCGAGCAGTGCACCGATTTCCGCATCCCCTGTCATCTCGTACAGGGCACTGACGCCGTCGAGCGGAATGTAGGCACAGCCCGTGTCGGTGGAAATGATCCACTTCCCGACAACCGCCGCACTGTGACCGGACATCTCCCCGCCGCCCACACGCTCCTCGGGACGGATGGGATATTCCAGATACAAGTCCTTGACCGGAACAAACAGATTGCGTCCGATGGTCAGTGCCGCGTCGTAAACATCCTGCCGTTTTGTATAGTGATAGTAGGCGCAAAGTCCGCGCAGCAGCCACGAATGACCGGACAGCTGCTGTTCGTTGACCAGCGCGCCGCCGTCCGTAGTTCCACCATTGGTGGAACGTCCGTCATAGATCGGTCCGAGATAGCCGCGTTCGTTGCGGGCATCAAGGACGATATCGACGATCTCATGCAGATATGCCGGTTCTTTTTTCGTGGTTTCGGCGATGCGGACAAGGGCAAGAATCGTTCTGCCCTCCCAGTCGCCCGGCCATCCCGCCTGGTCCATATTGAGGACGGTTTCGGGACGGTATTCGCGCATTTCGAGCCGCGCGGCAAGCAGTCCTGCACGGGCGGCGAGAGTTCCGCGGGGGATGTAATGTTGATTGGTTATCGGTTTCATGTTGTTCTCCTTTTATTTACTTCCAATTATGTTTCGTTTTTCCGAAAACAACAAAGGGGAAACGGATGATAATTTGGAATTTATTTGTTTGTTACGATTTCTCGTACGGTGCTTGCATAGTCTTCTGCGTGATTTATGGAAAATTCCCCATGATACATTTTGGGGAGTACATGTAATATACTTCCCTTTAGTTTTTCGTGAATTATTTTGGCTGATTTTCGCATGGCTCTGTTTTCCTTCTCGCCAACAAACACATAGGGCTTTGCAGAGCAGTCAGCAACAGATGGCTTTATCCTGTACAAAGCATTCGCTTCTAAAAAAGCAATCATATTCGATTTAGAAATACCGCAAGTATCTCGAAAATAATCCTCAAAAAGCCCCTGCTTTATTCTGAGTGATTTGAATTGTAACTTTGAGAACCATTTGTTTTTTATTAAGCTATAGCAACTTCCAAATGCGGGTTTTATCATAGCATGTGTAAATTTTGACGGGACAACCAATGCACTCTCAATCAATGCATACTGACAAGCATCCTTTTTTTGCGATAGAATTTCAAGCACTACTTGTCCTCCGAGCGATAAGCCACCAATCAGCAGTACTGAACCGCCAAACTTCTCATCAATAAACGCAATGATTCTTTTTGCGTTTTCTTCAATGCTTGTGAAATCGCAGCTGCTTTTTGTATGTCCATCTAATATCGGTAAAATGATATGATAATCAGACGAAAGCTTTTCTGCCACGTCACGATAATTCCACCATGACAAACCGCCTCCGTGCAGGAACACAATTACATCGTTATGTTCTTTTCCGTATTCTATATAATTCAACCGATTTCACCACGCTAACAAATTCTTATTTATCTGACTGTGCGACTTATTGGAATTCTCTTCATCAGATTGTCAATCGTTATGTCCTCGCCGTGTTGTATCCATTCGCGATTACAGTCATAATCAGTGAATGCTTGTTTTTAACATGAACACTTTTTCTTCGATTTTTTTGATAATCCTTTTGAAGTCTTCGTCCGATTTCCCTGTGGGGTCTTCCAATTCCCAGTTATCATCAAACGCTCTGCCGATAAAAGGACATCCTACATTACACCCCATAGAAATGACTATATCGGGATTCGGAATCTCTGTAATCCGTTTCGGATACTGCGTTTGCTCCATATCAATTCCATACAGCTCTTTCATCATTCTGACTGCATCCTGATTGAGTTGCGGTTTGGTTTCTGTTCCTGCGGAAAACGCATCAAAAACATCCGATGCCAGGTGTTTTCCAAGCGCCTCGGCAATCTGACTGCGGCAGGAGTTGTGAACACAAATAAAAGCAACCTTTTTCTTTGCTTTTTTATGGAACAAACACGCCTCTTGCAGGCACTGATTGTTCTTATGTGAATGAGAACATACAATATTGTCTATATCCATAGTTATGTTCAAATGTTTTTTCGTAAACTTAACCGCTTCCAAGACAGCAAGATAAGAATCTCTTTTGCAGCAGCGGGGACCACCGTTCTTTCCAATGGCGTCCAGTGCTTTTGCTGTCATTTGGTTAGAAAGTCCCCATGCTTCTTTTGCAAGCGGTGCAGACTTTAATGCAATAGAAAGATACATACCGGTGCTGACACCCGCACCGCAAGCACCCCAAAAGCCACAAGCACCGCCGGGCACTTGCTTTCCTCTCTTTTGCATTTCATACAGTGCATTTTTCAAGTCAATATCTCCGCCTGCATTTTTATATGCAGTCAGCAGTGCAGAACCAACCATTGTGTGGTGTTCCGGACCATGCATATGACAGGACGGCATAGACATCATGCTTTCCAGAATCTCAATGGGGTTTTTTGAACGACTATGAAAGCACATTGAAATGATCTCGTCCATTCCGCTTGTATGGCACTCATCGCAAACGAAATGACCGTTTACGCATCTGGTTTTGCTGCTTTGCTTTTTATGGCAAAGTTCACACTCCATCAACGCATCCGTATCCATGTATTCAAGCGGTGCTTTACAAATCAAACATTCTTCATTCATTCAAATCACCTCGTCAAATTCTTATTGATCGAACACACTGTCATGGTCCGGGAACCAATATCGAATTGGCACTTTCTTTATTCATAAGAATTGAGCACAAGCATTTTCACATACGCCATGTATTCGCGCACGACGGACGGAAACCATAGCTGAATCCGCTCGGTTTTCGCGCCGACAAAGGCAGATTCCAGCCCGTATTTGCCGCAGAGAAAGGCAATGCGCGGCATATGGAACGTCGAGGAAACCGAAATGCACGGGACATCCTGCAAACCGTATGCTTCAATCAGCCGCAGAAAACCGCGGATGTTGCCCTTGGTCGAATTGGCTTCCTCATCAAGCAGGATGCGCTCGGACGCAATGCCGTGTTTTTCCAGATACCACGCCATGACCTGTGCTTCGGTATAAACCTCACCCTCGTCCGTTGCGCCGGAAACAATCGCGATGGCTTCGGGGTTTTCGGAAAGCAGCTCCAGCGCCGCATCGAGCCGCTCGGCAAGCATTTCCTTCGGTTCTGTCCCCTTAACCCGGCAGCCGTAGACCAGCACCGCCGTCGGTCCTTCGTTTGTGACCTCCGCATGGGAAAACGAGGACAGAAACGCAAGAAAGATGCAGAATGTCACCGTGAAAAAGATCACGCCGAAGCAATACAGCGCCCGTGCGGCAGAAAAGAGCTTATGTGGCAGGTGTTTTTTCCAAAAGCCCTCGGTCAAGGGCGGAATGACGATCACCGAGACCGCCGTGATCGGCAATGCATAGGAAAAGACCGTTCCTGCATAGGAGATGACCGACAGCAGATATTCGATAAAGCAAAACGCAGAGATGACAATGCAGATGCAGACAATCACCCGCAGAGGGGATGGATTTCCGATACGTTCTGTTGTTTGATTCATGATGCTGTCATGCATCGGGGTACTGCTCCTCGCACAGATATGCCGCGAGCAGCTTCATCGTGTTCAGCACGCCGTCCGTATGCGAGCGCTCGTAACCGTGGGACGCATAGACACCGGCACCGATCAGCGCGTGGCGCAGATCAAAATTGCGGACCGCGACCGAGCAGTCGGAGCTGTAATAAGGGTAAATATCGACGGCATAACCGATATCATGACGCTTTGCCGCAGCAACGAGCGCGCAGTTGATGTCGTAGTCGTAGGGACCGGAGCCGTCGGCGGCACAGATGGAAACCTCGCGCTCGGTGCAGGAAAGCCCATTACCGACACAGCCCATGTCGACGCCGAGGATTTCCGTCACGCCCGCAGGACAGATGCCCGCCGCGCCGTGACCGACTTCCTCGTAAACGGTGAAGTGGATATAGATATGACGTTCGGTCTTGATGCCGTTGTCGACGAGATACTTTGCAAAGCCGAGCAGGATCGCCGCGGAGAGCTTATCATCGAGATAGCGGCTCTTGATGTAGCCGGATTCGGTGATGACCGTGCGCGGGTTGACGCAGACGTAACAGCCGTTGTCGATGCCGAGCGCCTTGGTTTCCGCCGCCGAGGAGACAACCTCGTCAAGCAGCACCTCGACGTTGTCCCAGTTGCGGACGGTGCTGTTTGCCGCACCGTTGACGTGCGTGGATGCATCGCACAGCTGAAGCGTACCGTCGTAGGATTTGCCCTCGCGCGTGTAGACCTTGACAAATTCCGTTTCGGTGTTGGACGCAGACAGACCGCCGACAGGTCTGACGCGCAGACGACCGCTGCCCTTCACCTCTGCCACCATCGCACCGAGTGTATCAATGTGCGCGGACAAGAGAATCGCGTTGTCGTCGTTTTCCTTTTTGCACAGCGCGCCGAGGTCGGCAAAAACGCCGCCCTTCTGCTTGATTTCTGCGGAAATACCGAGCTTTTCAAACTGTTCCTTTGCCCAGATGCCGACTTCGTGGCAGAAGCCCGTCGGGCTGTCAATGGCAAGCAGCTCTTTGAGCACGTTCAAGGTGTAATCAAGATCAAGTTTCATGGAAGTAGTCCTCACTTTTCGTTATGTTGATGGGTACAGTATATCATAAAATGGCGGGGATTGCAATGGGTTTAAAGACATACATGCAATTTTTGTTTCATATGACATATACACACATAATACTATCAGAAATTTCAACAGACGACTTGAAAATATAATAAACTTATGCTATAATATAATACAAAATATTTATCAAAGGAGGATAAACCATGATGAACCCAATATATTTTATTGATTTATTTTGTGGCATTGGTGGTATCCGTTTAGGTATGGAAACACAAGGTTTTGAATGTATTTTCTCCTGTGATATAAATACAGAATGTCAACGAACATACAATATAAACTTTGGAGAAATGCCATACGGTGACATTACCCAAATTGACGAGAAATCTATTCCAAATCATCATATCCTATGCGCAGGTTTTCCTTGTCAACCATTCAGTATTTCCGGAAAACAAAAAGGATTTGAAGATACCAGAGGTACTTTGTTCTTTGATATATGCAGAATAATAGATGAAAAGAAACCTCCTGTTGTCTTTTTAGAAAATGTTAAACACTTAGTTCATCATAATAACGGAAAAACATTACAAACTATTCTTGATAAATTGGAAATTCTCGGCTATACAGTATCTTGGCGAGTTTTAAATGGTGCAGATTTTGGGGTTCCTCAAAATCGAGAAAGAATTATCATAATTGGCTCTTTACTAGGAAAATTTGATTTTGATAAAATAAAATTGATTCCCCGAGGACGATTGCTTGAATCACTCGATAACGAAACTGAAGGAATTTTTGAATATTTATCCCCTACAGAATATACATTGATAGAAAATCCAAAACAACAACCTGGTTCGGGTTTGATTTTTGCAGGATACAGGAACAAATCAATTCGTAAAGTTGGTGTAAGACCGGGTACCGAACATCTTTCACGGGTTCACAAACAACCAAACCGTATTTATTCCGCACTTGGGATTCATCCGACACTTCCCTCGCAAGAATCATCTGGAAGATTTTTTATTCTGACCCCTGATAATCGTGTTAGGAAATTGACCATAAGTGAATGTTGGAGAATCATGGGATTTCCAGAGACTTATATTAAAGTTAGTTCGATTGGAGAACAATATAAACAACTTGGTAATTCTGTATGTGTTCCAATGATAAAAGCCGTTGCAAGAGAAATAAAAAAACAATTTTTTGGGAGTGAACAAAATTTTGAATCACAATGATATATTAATGGATATATATAATAGAGCAATCAATGCAACAGCCAACAATGACATGACCTCTACGTTACCCCAAGCAATCAAATCATATATAGAACTATTGGTTTCTCGTTCAGAAACCAATAAAGGATTAATTGCCGTACTAATCACTCTGTTAGTTCATAAACAAGTTGAACCTTCTCAAGATATTAGATATCATCAAGCGCAAATTCCAAATGGATTTGCTGGCAGAGGGATTGATCAAAACTATATCACTCCGTTTATGAAAAGAATGGGATTTCCTGCTATGGCTGAATCTGGTTGGTTAACTCGTTCTTTGGAACAAGCTCATCCTTATGATCTTAATTATCCGGGAAAAATCACTCCTAGCAACGTAAAAAGTGCTTTTTTAAACATAATCGATCAGGTACAAGTACACGGTTTAAGTGCTGATGATGTTTTGTTTTATTTTTTTAGATTGCTTATTAAACAACGAGATGATTTGAATATCGAATTAGCCAAACCACATAGTCTGTCTATATCCAAAATTATCCAATTATTGGAAAAACACTTTACATATAAATACTCATGTTCAGGTGCATCTCGTCTTCCCACATTGGCAATATACGCCGCATATCAATGTATGATGGGACAAGTTGCTCGATACAATGAAAAAATACTTTGCCCACTCGAATCACATAATTCGGCAGATTCACAATCAGGTCGAATCGGAGATATTGATGTAAATAACGAAAACGGAACAGCATTCGAAGGTGCGGAAATAAAACATGAAATTCTGATTACACCTCAACTTATTAGAGATGCTTATGAAAAATTCAAAATATATAATACAGATCGCTATTATTTGCTCACTACAGCAAATATGGAAACCGCTGACTGGGATGCTATCGAAACCGAAATCCAAAGAATCGCTCATATTCACGGTTGCCAAGTTATTGTAAACGGGGTTTACTCATCTTTAAAGTATTATTTGCGGTTAGTCACTGATCCAGCCGAATTCATTGATAAATATGTAGAGTTGCTCAAAAACGATGAAACTATTAAATATCCGCATAAAGTTGCATGGAACGATATTATTAGCCAAGAACTATAAAAATAAGAGCAGGAATACCTGCTCTTGTTTTTTGCAGTCAAATCTCCCCAAATTCATTGACAACCACCGATTTTCATGGTATAATATAATATCTATATATGATAAATATTATACTTGAAAATAGAGAAAGGAAACCACTATGCATTGGTCAGAAGAAATTGCGCTCAAAGTGATTGAACGCAACCCCAACAAAGAAGAATATGTCTGCGCGGCAGGCATCAGCCCGTCCGGCAGCATTCACATCGGTAACTTCCGTGATATCGCCACCTCGTATTTCGTCGTAAAGGCGCTGCGCAAGATGGGCAAAAAAGCGCGTCTGCTCTTCTCCTGGGACGAATTCGACCGTATGCGCAAGGTTCCGGCAAACGTCGCCGCTGTCCGTGACGACTTTGAGCAGCACATCGGCAAGCCGTACACCGACGTTCCCAATCCGTTCGTCGAGGACACCGAAAATGCAACCTACGCAGAACACTTTGAAGCGGAATTCTGTGAATCCATCAAGCGCTTCGGCATTGAGATGGACTACCGCCACCAGACCGAAATGTACCGCTCCGGCAAGTACGCAGAGCACGTCATCCATGCACTGCGCGAGCGCGGACGCATCTTTGACATTCTCGACCGCCACAGAACGCAGGAAGCACAGCCCGGCGAGCGCGAGGCATACTACCCCGTCTCCATCTACTGCCCTGTCTGCGGACGCGATACCACCAAGATTCACAACCTCTCCGAGGACTGCACGGAGGCGGACTACACCTGCGCCTGCGGTCATGAGGGTCACTTCAACTTTACGACCGACTTCAACTGCAAGCTCGCATGGAAGGTCGACTGGCCGATGCGCTGGATGTACGAAGGCGTTGACTTCGAGCCCGGCGGAAAGGATCACGCTTCCCTGCACGGCTCCTACGACAACGCAAAGGACGTTTCCCGTGAAATCTTCGGCTACGAAGCACCGCTGTTCCAGGGCTATGAGTTCATCGGCATCAAGGGTCAGGTCGGCAAGATGTCCGGCTCCTCGGGTCTGAACATGACGCCCGAGCTGCTCCTCAAGCTCTACCAGCCGGAGGTCATTCTGTGGCTCTACTCCAAGACCGAACCGCTCAAGGCGTTTGACTTCTGCTTCGATGACGGTATTCTGCGTCAGTATTTTGAATTTGACAAGATGCTGACCGAGCAGCGCGAAGGCAAGCTCGACGAATACGGTCAGTCTGTCCTTTACAACTGCGAGGTTGAGGGACGCGCACCCGTCACCGTTCCGATGGGTCTTCTCGTTCAGCTCGGTTCCGTCGTTGACTTCAACCCCGATATGCTCGAAACCGTCTTTGCAAAGATCGGTACGCCCTATACCAAGGAAGACTTTGAAGACCGTGTTGACCGTGCAAAGTTCTGGCTGGAGCAGTGTGCACCCGAAAGTGTCAACCGTCTGCGCACCACCCGTAACTGGGAGGTCTACAACACCCTGTCCGACGAGGAAAAGGAACAGATCACCCGTCTGCACGCGCTGATTGCCAAGGGCGGCTACGATCTGGACGGTCTGAATGCCGAGCTGTACGCCATCCCGAAGGCAATTCTCGCCGATGCCGGCAAGAGTGCAACCGACAAGGAACTGAAGACCATTCAGGGTACGTTCTTCAAGAATGTCTACAAGCTGCTCATCGACAAGGAAAAGGGTCCGCGTCTGTACCTGTTCCTGTTTGCGATCAATCCCGAAAAGTATGTAGGGCTTCTCGACTTCTCCTACCCGATGACGGAAGAAGAAGCAAAGGGTCCCGAGGTCGTGGAGGAAGTCGCCGCTGTCAACAACCGCGGTGCGGACGATCAGCCCGACGAAATCCCGCCCGTCAAGGACGAAATCGATCTCGATGATTTCGCACGTGTTGACCTGCGTGTCTGCAAGATTGTCAAGGCACAGGAAATCCGCAAGTCTCACAGTTGTCTGAAGCTGACGCTCGATGACGGTACGGACGAACCGCGCACGATTGTCTCCTCCATCAAGAAGGAATGGGGCATCGACGAGCTCGTCGGCCGCAAGATCATTGTCATTGCCAACCTCAAGCCGACCCGTCTGACCGGTGTTACCAGCGAAGGTATGCTCCTCGCCGCAACGAACCACTCCTGCGGCTGCCAGCTGATCTTCGTTGACGACAGCGTCCCGACCGGTACGGTCATTAAGTAAAAACATCCAATCCCGAAAGAAATGCGTTTTTGCAAATTTCTTTCGGGATTTTTTCAAAATCAGGGAACTTTTTTGTATTTTTGTCGTCTATATAAGTGAAGGCAAAAACCTATCACCGAAAGGAGTATCCAAAATGAAAATCGTTCGATTCCTGATTCTCACCGCTGCCCTGTTATCTGTCATGCTCTTACCCGCCGCGGCGTGGGAGCAATGTCCCATTCATGCCTTTGATTATCATTCGTTTCCGGATACGCTCATCAAATATGTTGGTGAGGATGCCTTTGCGGCATGGTACGGACCGTATCAAACACCTGATGAAAACAGATGTTATGAAAAAAACATTTATAACTTCATCCACGATTTTGACATTCCGTATGAGGTATTCGCGGATTGGTATTACGGTTTTTCCTATTATGATACCGACCACGCGCCGGCACTTTTGTACAGTGATGACATTACCGCCGTTGAACAATATTACAGCAGTCCATCCGAGAGAGAGAGAGAACAGGAAAACGATCTTTTTTCTGTCTTCGGACGTTTCAAGTGGCGTCTTGAGGAGAATGCCCGCGCTGCCGATGATGCTGCATCCCGTGCCTTTGTCGATGCGTTCTGCGAGGACGGACGTGTCAGCATTGCAAACTGGAGCATTGCCGATTATATTCGGATCACAGGTATCACACAGGATGACCTGACTGCACGTCTGCATTGGTGTTTGATGCAATATGATGTGATTAAGAAAGAACCCGGGTATGACGCAGCGTACCTCATCGATTTCACACCGCTGTATGAAACCGACATGACCGGCGATGCATACGAAGCCATCCCGGAATTTCTGCGTGTTCATACCGAGGATGCGCTTGTATGCTCCCGCGGATATGAAAATCTCAAACTGCCGGAAAATTATTTTGCACCGCCGACATCCGACAGCGGATTATTGCCATCGCTTGTGATCTTTGCAATGTCTTCTGCGGCAATCCTTTTGTACCGGAAGAAAAAGGACAAGAAATCATAGAATATTGATATATGTGATGTGCGGGCGATTCGTGAATCGCCCCTACATACGTCATGCCTCTCTCATCACCATTGAGGGAGGCTTTTTCACGAAATCTCCCCGCAAAAACTTGCATTCTCCCCCAATGTGTGCTATAATATAAGAAATAAGGGTGTGAAATATGTGTTATTTTCAAAACGATTCACGCCGCACAATCATTCATTCCGATAATTACCATAGGAGGATTCCGATATGTATAACACCATCACAGAACAGGCAAACACCGCCATCCGTGAACTTCTTGCCGCCGCTGACTTAAAGCCCGGTTCCCTGCTCGTCGTCGGCTGCTCGTCCAGCGAAATCGCAGGCGGCACGATCGGTCACGATTCGAGCGTCCAGTGTGCAAAGGCAGCGTATGCCGGCATCGCACCCGTGCTTGCAGAAGCCGGTGTCTATCTCTGCGCGCAGTGCTGTGAGCATCTGAACCGCGCGATCATCATGGAACGCGAGGCCGCAGAAAAGTACGGCTATGAGATCGTTTCCGTCGTTCCCCAGCCGAAAGCCGGCGGCTCGTTTGCGACTGTCACCTGGGCGAACATGAAGGATCCCGTAGCAGTCGAGGAGATCCGCGCCCATGCTGGTCTTGACATCGGCGGTACACTGATCGGTATGCACCTGCGCCGCGTCGCTGTCCCCGTCCGTCTGTCGCTTGACAAGATCGGAAACGCCAACATCCTCTGCGCCCGCACCCGTCCCAAGTCCATCGGCGGCGAGCGCGCACATTATGTGTGGGATGACAGCAAAACCGAAGATTACAAGATTTGACATTCCCCATATACGCAGAGATTTCCCCGACTGTCCATACCGTCCTGCAGATTCAAGGGACAGTCGAGGACGCCTGTCCCTACAGAGAGCACAAGATCAAACAATCTATCAAAACGAGGTGAACAATTATGATGGGTCCCCCTCCCGGTCCGCCTCCCGGCGGCAATGACAAATGGAAAGAGCCGCTTCCGAAAAACATACGTGAAGTTCCCGGCTATCTGAAAAAAGTGGTCGGCGGTACGGCACACCGTATGGGTTATGTGTTCGGCATTGTCTGGAACACCAAAAAGTGGATTCTGTTCGTCATGATGTTCATGACACTGTATGACGGCGTTGCTCCGGTCGTACACAGCCTGATTCACGCATCCCTGCTCAATGCCCTTGCCGACGCGATTCTGAACCAGTCGCTGGACGGCTTTTATCTGTATCTGTTTTTGCAGTTCGGCTATCTGATCGTCAACAGCATCGTCAAAAACATCCACAGCATTCTGAACCGTATTTCCGGTGAGCTTGTGACCAACAAAATCAAGGTTGCAATCATAGAAAAAGCCAAAGAAGTCGATCTCGCTTCCTTTGACAATCCGGAATTCTACGAGCGGCTGGAAAACGCCAACCGTGAAGCCGGAAACCGACCGATTCAGATTCTGCAAAGTCTGTTTTCCATCATTTCCACGATCATCTCCGTTGTCATTTACATCGTCGCCATGGCGCGCATCCTGCCCCTGGCACCGCTGTTCATTGTACTCGTCTCGATTCCGTCCGCGGTTGTCAACTTCATTTACCGCCGCAAAAACTTCAACTATATGCGCCGCCGTTCCATCGACCGCCGCGAAATGAACTACTACTCGGGACTCATGGTCAATCGTGATATGGTCAAGGAGATCCGTCTGTTTGGATTGTCCGATCGGTTCATCGACGGCTACAAATCGGTATTTGTCCGTTACTTCGGCGGACTGAAGAAGCTGATCTACGCGGAAGGCTTCTGGCATGTCTTCTTTACGCTGCTGTCGACGCTGATCAACTGCACGCTGTTCATCGCCATTGCCCGTAATGTCATTTTCGGCGCAGGTCAGATCGGTGATTTCTCGTTCTATACCGGCGCACTCAATTCGATTGCCAGCGGTGTCTCCTCGCTGATCGGCACCTCTGCGACCATTTACGAGGGTACGCTGTTCATCGACAACCTGATCCTGTTCATGAACGAAAAGCGCACCATCATTCCGCGCATTCCGGAACAGACGGCTGCCAAAGACTCCGTCCCTGTGTCCAAGCCGCTGGATGTCAAGCGTCACACCGGACATACCATCGTGTTCGATCATGTCTCCTTCCGGTATCCGGGTGCAGAACGGGATGTTCTGCGGGATATCAATCTTACCTTCAATCCGGGCGACACCTGCGTGCTGGTAGGCCTCAACGGTGCCGGAAAAACGACGCTGATCAAGCTGTTGACACGCCTTTACGACCCGACCGAGGGTACCATCTATCTGGACGGAAACGATATCCGTGCCTATGATGTGGAGCAGCTTTATAAGATGTTCGGCATCATCTTCCAGGACTTCGGTAAATACGCCTTCACCGTCACCGACAACATTGCCTTCGGTGACATCGAAAGACCGCTGGATATGGACGAGGTCCGGGAAGCGGCTGTCTGTGCCGATGCCGATACGTACATCTCCGATCTGCCGCAGGGATATGCAACCCCGCTTCAGCGCATTTTCTCGGAGAGCGGCAAGGAGCTGTCCATCGGTCAGTGGCAGAAGCTGTCCATTGCACGCGCATTCTATTCCGACTCCGATTTTCTGATTCTCGACGAACCGACGGCGTCGCTCGATGCCATTGCAGAGCAGGAGGTCTTCCGCCAGTTTGACCGACTCCGCCGTGACAAAACCACGCTGTTCGTCTCCCACCGTCTGTCCTCCGCCACCGTCGCCAACAAGATCATCGTCCTCGACGGCGGTACGGTTGCCGAAATGGGCGATCATGCGACGCTGATGCGTGCGCGCGGCAAGTATTACGAGCTGTTCTCCGCCCAGGCAAAGCGGTACATCTCTACCGCCGAGGAGGGGCTGATTGCAGAGGAGGATATGGAGGAGGTTCGCGCGTATGAGGCGGATCCTTTCGCATCCCAGCCGCATCCGCACGGCGGACAGTTCCACGGAGAGCCGCCGCACGGTCGTCCGCCGCATACGCATCCGATGCAGGAACATCCTGCCGGAGGAAAACCGCCAAAACCAACCGAATAATGCAAAAAACGGGGCTGTTGCATTTCAAATCAAAGTGAAAAGATAACTCCCTCCGTCACGCTGAAAGCGTGCCACGGCAGATTGTCAAGCAAGTGCAACACCAAAAAATGCTTCAAAAGGAGATTTCCATCCCAAGCATTTTTTAGGTCTTAGGTTAATAGATAAAACAATATTTTGCAAGGTTTCATTATCC